>JAPKYC010000223.1 GCA_026394505.1 Methanothrix sp. | reverse complement strand
TTTTAACCGGCTCACCAGTTTGGGCATCCGTGGAAGAATAAGCGGGAGCTGCAGTACCGTATGGATCCACAAAAGAATCTCCCAGCCAATTGTTGATAACATTTAGCTTTTTCATTGAATATTTAGGATCGCCTATAAGGTTACCATCAACAACCAGGGTTCCCTTGGGCGAATTTCCCCAGCTCCACAGGCTGCCATTATTACCGCTTGCAACAGCCGGCTTTGTGTCATTGGCTTCTATGGTGCTGATCATTTTTTTGCCGAAATCTCCGCCCACGCTCTGGAAACGGCTCGAACTCTGGGCATAGCAGCCCGCGGCTAATAGGCATACTACTAGCACTACTACTGCAAAAGCAGTCTTCATACTGACCCCACGGGCAAAAGAAGGCCGCAGAGAAATAAAAGCCTTTCGCGTGCTCTGATCTATTTTCTTCTTTGCGTCTCAATATGAATGAATCCATAACCTTTAATAGTTAGGATAGCTGCACCATATTCTTTAGAAATAGCCAAGATAGAGGAGAAAATTATGGTTAAATGTATGGGAAATAAAAAAGTTCAGGTTGTTGAATATCATATTGAACATGATCGCTCAGGAACAGCCAGCCACTTAGAGCGCCCGGCGAGCTTCTCTGTTACGGCCTGGGCAGCTTTGGGCAGCAGGCCTCTCTGGAAGAAGAAAGATATCCTGAAACCAAAATACAAAAATCATATCTGGCCAAGATTGTTTCTGGTCTTGATGGTCTGCCTTATCATACCGTATTTGAACACCGTAGATGCCAAGCCGGGTGAAAATGGCACCAAATGCTATAGCTTCAGAGATCTTGGATACAATACCACGACTTATGAGAGAGGCAATATCGCGACTTATGATGGAGAAGATGGCGAAGCTGAACTCTCGATGAATTTCAACTCGCCTGGGGATTTTGGTGGCTATCTCAATCTTCATTTTAGCGTGTCTGATACAACTAGTTTGAAAGTCTTCATAAACGAAGGAGAGATTCTTCCCCTCAAAGAATTTCAGCAGTACCCGGTACTCGGATCTTCCATTGAAGCTGTAGGTAGATTCCCAAAAGATTATTTAAATTACGAAATAAATATTCCATCCGGAATAATCCGCGACGGGCCAAATACCCTAAAGATTAGCCTTCCGGAAAGTCCATACAATATCTTGGGATACTACGACATCACCATTTTCGAAGACTCCTCCATCTGCATCAATCAAACACCTGCATCTGATCGCCTGGCCGGTACCGGCGTCCCTGCGACAATTGAAGATGATGAGAAGGAGGCCATGAATGGCTCCCGGAATGATCTCGCGCTGCCTGAAGCAGGGGTATGGCTCTATGATGCTCTCATCACCGAAGAGAGCGGAGATACCAGGAGCGGGCTTCTGGCTTTGATTTTCAAAGAAAAAAGATTGATTGGGGGATTTAATGCCTCCGTCTTTGAGACTGCAAATACTGTTCCTGAAGAGTTATCCGGTTATGAGATCATCCTTGCGAACATCGGCGATTTTATTGGAAAATATATGCCCAAAGAAAATATACCCCATTATGCCTTGATAATGCCGACAAATCCCGTGAATGAACTCTCTTGGGACAAGGGGACCGACCTGTTGGTCAATACGAGCTTCCCAGGCAGCTATTCAATAGATGGCTTGGAAGATGTTGTAGTGCCGGCAGGAAGCTTCATCTGTCTTCATAAAAACGCCAGAGATGAAAACTATTCTTCAGAAAGTTTCCTCGTGCTTTCATCGGAGGAATGGTGGGACACGGGCGGAAAGGGTCTGATTAAGGCAAAATACGAAAGGAGGTTTGGAATTGGAAAAATTGGAAATAAGGTGCCTGGTATAGGAGCTGTTCATGGCGGCACTAAATGGGAATATAGCCTGAACAACACAACTGAATCTGCCTTTCCCCTGAAATATGTATAGGCAGGCAAAGATAGGTCGGCATGAAGACATATTGGGCATTATTATTGAAGGCAAGGTCAACAGCAATGTGGACAAGGATATCCAGGGCTTAAAAGACGAAAAATTTAAGCCCTAATATCCGCTCCCTTCTACAGCCTGGTCCACGGCTCATTCTGGTTGTAGACCGTCTGGCCAGTCATTCTGCCCGCCAGGAGATTGATGATATCAATGGGCGCAAAGCTGGCATAGACCTCCTTTCCCGTCATGGGGTCCACATAGGCGTAGACAAGATTGCCGGTCTTGGCATCCGGATAGGTAGAATATGTAAAGAATGGATTTCCAGTAGTGGGATTGAGGAAGCGGTAGATTTTTTTCCCGGTCAAAGGATCGGAGTAGGTCTCCATGGGAAGACCGGTATTAGAATCTGTGTAGCTCTCGCCCAACCAGTTGCTGGACAGATTCAAGAGCGGCCGGAGATAATAGGGATCTGTTACCAGATTACCATCGACTATCTTGCTGCCCAGAGGAGCATTGCCCCAGTTCCATAAGTCGCTGCCGTTCTCTTCGCTCTTATTGCCTTCCGTCTTCGGAACGGGCGTTGCATTCTTTTCCTTGAAATCCTTTATCCATTTCTGAGCAAATTCACCACTCACGCTCTGGAAACTCGGGGGGGTGCTCTGGCTGCTTGCGACCGCTAAGAAAAGACATAATATGAATAATACCTTCAGTATCATAGTAGCTGCAGATTTGACTCTCATACTCATCCCTATTCAATCTTTCTGGCCGCAACCTCAATGGCCCGGATGACGCTGTCTCTGGGAATTATGGTGGCCACGGGAATGGAGAGCAGCTTCTCCACGGTAGGGCTGACGATGGGGGCGCAGACCAGGGCCGATGCTCCATCTCTCTCTGCTCTCACGGCAGCGATGATGGCCTCCTCGATGGTGGTGGCCGAATATTCTCGCAGGGTTAGCATCTTGTCTCCAATCTTCATCTTCTTCTCGCTGATCTTGTCCAGAACAGGCCGGGCGGCGATGATGGCGATGAAGTTTCCCTCCGAGCCTTCCAGTTGGCGAATCGTCTTTACAATCTGGCGCAAGGTGGTGATATTCGGCTCTCTGTGGCCGGAGAGGATCTTGTAGAGAGTGCTTTGCGGAATTGCTGAGACCTTGGAAAACTCGCGGGCGGAAAGCCCCAGCTCCCGCAGGACATCTTTCAAGGTTTCCCGCAGTCTCTCGTCCGACTGGAAGGCTGCCCTCATCACCCTCTCCACATTTGGCATACTATTGGACAATGCTCCTCAAATATTTCTACTTTTGGGTTGAAAAAGCTTACCTCTGGCAAAGCATTAATATCCAGGATGGCTCACGTTTGGGCCATTGGTATTTTTCCTGATATCTATTTTCACAATTAGGACAAAATTTGTCCCCAAATAGAAAACGTTATATTCTCCATTTGGAGAAGTTGCCTCTATGGGCCAATATCTCCTCCGATGTGTGAGCGACAGATCAGTGCAGCCTGCTTATTCCCTGAGTTGCCCCCATGACAATTCGCTTCTGCGCGCCGATTACCTGGCTAAGCAGATAGAGCAGAA
>JAPKYC010000055.1 GCA_026394505.1 Methanothrix sp. | reverse complement strand
GTTGGTTGAATATTGCCGAAATAGAATTAAGCGTGCTTACGGGCCAGTGCTTGAACAGAAGAATCGACAATATTGAATTTGTTAGGAAAGAAGTAGCGGCATGGAAGAAATTCAGGGACAACAAAAAAGCAAAGGTAAATTTGCAATTCACAACCGGGGATGCCAGGGTAAAACTATCTCGCCTTTATCCGACATTACAGAGTTGACGAGACAATAGCTTTTAGGGCTGTTGTCAGCCAGCCTATTGTGACGCGATTTTTTGTGCAGTCACAAGCCCCATCCTTTAGGGTGGGGTAGTTGACTCGGTCGCGATCATCACATTGCTGGCCTTTATTTTAAAACGTAATACCCCACAGCTCTGCTGCGCGTGGTTGCGCCGCCGCCGTTTCACTCCATATCCCACCTGGATTTACTATCAATAAAAAAAAGATTTCTCAGAGGCTACAACTGCTCTTCACTGTAGAAGGAAGTGCCTGCCACTAAAAGGCCCAGCAGTTTCTTTACGTCCTTGCGAAAATCATCCAGGCTGCCGTCATTTATGAGCTTCAGGTCGGCGATCTTCATGACCTCGCACATGCCCCATCCCATCTCCCGGCATTCCCTCTGCTCGAGAGCAGCGGCCGCCAGGCTGTCCGGCTCCCGGCAGGAAGCAATGATCTTCGTATCCTCATCTATCCCCTTGCCATCGTCTGCCTGGCTCTTGCCCGGATCGTCGGGACGGCCCCGGGCAGCCAGCCATTTCAGCCTGTCCTTTGCTGGAGCGCAGACCTCGACCAGATGAAACTCATCGGCATGGGCGCGAAAGAAGTCCGCCTCCTCCCGGGAGCGCAGACCGTCTACTACTACTACATCATTTCCTGTGGCTAATGCCCTCTCAAAAGTCTTCTTTGCCACAGCGTCCGGGCCATGTGCGGCTCGCAAGGCATTGCCGATGCGGCCCAAATTTTGGTCGGTAGGCTCCAGGCCTTGCCGGGCCGCTTCCAAGCGGATGACGTCTCCCATGACCACCACTGCCAAACCATGCTGCCTGGCAATCTGAGAGGCTTCCCCCTTGCCTGAGCCCGGCAGGCCCACAAAACCGATGATCTTCATCTTATTCACCATTGATTATTTTCCAGGTTATCTTGGGAGCGGCTCGAATTCGAACCTTAAGCTCTGTCCCGCATTCTATCTCGCAAGCTTTGGCCATTTCCTGCAAAGCCTCTATTGAGACCGGCTCAAATCTGGCCTCCCCCTCTCGCGGCAATCCCTGCTGCAAGATCATGCAATTCAAGCGATTTTCCGGATATTGCGCCAACAAGTGGCAGAGCGTGCCGGCTATTTTCATCAACTGGGAGCAGGACGGCATCTTTGGAAAGACTGTGCTGCG
Organism: Methanothrix sp.; assembly: GCA_026394505.1. Classification (GTDB taxonomy): domain Archaea; phylum Halobacteriota; class Methanosarcinia; order Methanotrichales; family Methanotrichaceae; genus Methanothrix. The sequence continues at coordinate 5,948 of JAPKYC010000055.1, read as the reverse complement.
CGCGTCCAGTGCCACTCCCAATCTTAAGCAGATCTCAAGGCTTTCTTGCACCCGCGCCGCCATGCCGCCTCTGCCGGTAGCCTTTTCGTAATCCGGCTCCAGAAGAGCGGTCTTGAGATCGAGAAATACCTTATCCACCAGCCCTTTTGCCAGCAACGTCTCCAGACGGCCGGGAAAGCAGCCCGATGTCTCCAGCCCTGTGGCCAGATGCAGGCTCTTGGCCAGACGAAAGAGCCTGGCACAGGCCTGTGGCTGAAGCAGCGGCTCACCTCCTGATAAGACAAAAACATCGACAAAAGGCTTGCTGCTTGCCCGTTGTGATGCCTCATCAAGGTTGATCTGCAGGGAAAGTGCATCGATCCTGGTCCTGGCCCAGGGGGCCGTTGCAAAGCCCTTGACCTCTGATGCAATGCGAGAGGCAATAAAATGAAGCGCGACCAGGTTCTCTCCCGTCTGTAGCCTCTGGTTGTGGCAATGGGGACAGCGCAAAGGGCAACCTCGCAAAAACACCACCATAGCGGCGCGCCCCAGCCAGTCTACCGTGGAAAGAGGAACAATCCCGCCGAAGTTTACCAACATTTCCTTCCTGGGGAAAGATCAAGCTTTATAGGCCTTCCGGCAATCCGGGTCAGCCTCTCTTCCAGTTCCAACTCGTCTGAGGCGGCCTTTCCTTCTAATGAGGCCAGATCTTTTTCGGCTTGATCTAAGGCTGCATCCATGCTCTTTTTGCTTTTTCTGGCCTGGCTCATCTCATCTTTCAGACGCAGGGGCTCTCCGCTGCTCTCTTTAATCTGAGATTGAAGATATAAGATCTCCTTTTCCATATTTGCCTGCCTGGCCCTGGCATTTTCCAGCGATCTTCTCTTTATAAGCAGGTCGATATGATCGAGAATCTTCTCCTTCTTTTTGTCCTTCAATCCCAGTGTCGCCAGATGGCTACGAAGCTCCTCTAAAGAGCCGGCAATGTCCTTATCCAACACCTGTGAGGGTGACACTAAGAGATGCTCTAAGACGTTTTTATGTCGCAGATTGATTCTATCGCTTGATCCTTGTTTCATGATTCTGGCCAGCGCCTTGGTCAGAGGTGCAATAAGATCGGCCAGTTCATCTTCTGCCGAAGATTGGTCCTGCTTCTTTCTCTCCAAGCTCCTCTTCAGCTCTTCCGCCCTTTTCCCCTCATCACTTGCCGTCAGCCTTTTGGCCTCCTCTTCCAGGCCGGATAACCGGGCTGTCATCTCCGCCAGCGTCGCTACATCTTGCTGTGTTTTCTTTTTCAGCTCATCGATGCCCGATAGCTCTTCCTGCAACCTTTCAGCAAGCTCTCGGGAGTACCAGCTCTCCTCCTGCACCTTTCTTTTTTTGCCGATCTCGCTCTCTAAATCGACCAGCAGACGGCTGACTTTTGCCAGGTCGGCATTGATGCTCTCGATGTTTCTGGGAAAGAGTGCGGCCACATACCTCTGTGCTCTGCCGAAGGTGGTCACCGTTCTCTCCAGCCCTTTAACGAGGGTCCAATGGTGCTGAAAAGCTGAATCAGGATCCTTTTTCTTGGGAGGCATCAGCTTCAGAGAGAGCGTTTCCAGTTGCTTTACGACCTCGCCGCGCGCCGCCAGGCCCGCCCGCAGAAGCTTGGGCGGCGTGCCGTCATCCGCACTGGCCGATGCCAGGGCGGATATATCTTTAGAGAGGACTTTCGCCACATCATCCATGCGGCCATAGATCTCTTTCAAGCTCATAGCAAAACCGGATTCCTTCCCTCTCTCTTCCAGCCAGGAATTAATTTCGGCAAGCTGCAAGATGGCGGCCTCTTCTCCGCCCTTTTTCCCCCCAAAATAATTCTTGAGCCACTTCAAGGCTGTATCTCCTCTTTTTTGAGTTGAGAGATGACTTTCTCGGCAATTTTGGGACCCAGCAGGCGAGCGACTTCCATTGGATCGGCTGCCAACAGCCTTTCTATGCTGGTTATGCCCGACAAATGGAGCTTCCTGGCCCGCACGCGGCCCACCCCCTTCAAGTTTAGCAAAGCAAGAAGATCCTGGCCGGCACCATAGTGAATGCGCTCTGCCAGTTGCTCTGCTTTGAAGGTTATGCCCAGTTCAAGATGCTTGGAAAGCTCCGCTAAGGAGTGCATGAGCCACTCCGCCGTTTCCGCCGAGCGGCGGATGTCTCCCGGTCCAATGTGATATCTGCCGGCAATCTGCTCCTCATGCACCTCTCCGATCCAGTCCATGAGCATGGCCGCCGTCTTGGCCTCGCGGAGCAGATAGTCGTAGTTGTCCTCATCATACAGCTCCAACTGGTGCTGATCGATGAACTCCTCCACCCATCCGTCCGCGGCCTGGATATAGAGCAGGTCCATATCAGGAGTCATGGTGATGAGGTGAATGAGGCCGAGGTCGGAGGGCCTTTTCCGCCCGGTCCGGTCCGATTCTAGGGCATTCTTTTTCCTCAGGTTTTCCAGCATGATAACGGCGCTCAGAGGATCGATGTAGAGCTTGGAGACCAGAGATCCGAGTCTGGTTGGCAAGAGAAGCCCCTCATCGCTGCTCTGGATCATGCCGTTATCCCTCAAAAAGTCGAGGACCTTCTCCAGTGTGACATCCAGATGCCAGGGATCCTGTTGCTGGGCATAAAATGTGGTGGCGATGAAGGCCTTTAGCTCCGCCTCATTTCTGGCGAAGCCGGCCGCGAATGTAGAGAGCAGATGGGTTCTCAGAGCGCTCTCGCTGGCCAGCTTCGACCAGATCTCTTCCGGGGTGCCGTGGATGTAGTGCTCCAGGAGCTCCTGCATCTCGGAAACGCTCTTGGCCATCAGGAAGGATTCGCCATAAGGATCAAGCCCCGGCCTTCCGGCGCGCCCTGCCATCTGGCGGTACTCGATGACGGGAATGGGCGTCATTCCCCGGCCGTACTCATATCTCCTGTAGCTCTTGATGAGCACTCGGCGGGCCGGCAGGTTCAGGCCCGCTGCCAGAGTAGGGGTGCTGGCTATGACCTTGATCTTGTTGTCCCGAAAGCCCTGCTCCACCAGCCGCCGCTGCTCGGGCAGGAGGCCGGCATGGTGGAAGGCAACGCCGCAAGAGACGCAGGAGGCGAGGCGCACTGCCGTCTCGCTCTCGCCTGTGGCCAGAATGCTCAAAGAGAGTTCATGCGTTGACTCATCCGTTGAGATCAGGCCGCAGAGCCTGCCGGCCATCGCCTCGGCGTTCTTCCTGGAGTTTTCGAAGATTAGGATCTGGGCCGACTGGGAGAGGGTATCCTTGACCAGACCCAGGGCCTCATCCTTCTTGGCCTCCAGGGGGACCTCGCCATCAGAGAATATCAGCAATCCATTGCAGATGATGCCCTCTCGCAAGCGGATGGGCCGCCAGTCGCTGCTAACCAACTCCGCCTTCAGCCAGGCAGCGATCTCCCGAGCATTGGCCACGGTTGCGGATAGGCCGATGACCTGCAAATTGGGATTACAGTGGCGCAGCTTAGTGATGGTCATCTCCAGGGTGGGGCCGCGACCCACGTCACTAAGCAGGTGAATCTCATCCACCACCAGAACAGCCAGGTCTCTCACCCAGGAGGCCCCGTTTCTCATGAGAGAGTCGGCCTTCTCGGAGGTGGCGATTATTATCTGATTTTTGCCCAGGCGCTCGTCTCTCCTGTCAAAGTCGCCGGTGCTGATGCCGACGGCAACACCAAGCTCCCTGAACCTTTTAAAAGAATCGTACTTCTCCGTGGCCAGGGCGCGAAGCGGTACGATGTAAAGGGAGCGCCAGCCTTGCAGGGCGGCTTTGAGCATGGCCAGCTCTGCCAGCAGGGTCTTGCCGGAGGCGGTGGACATGGCCAGCAGCATGCTCTTGCCTTCCAACAGGCCCCTTTCCAGAGCCTCGGCCTGGGGCGGATAGAGTTCTTTATAGCCACGGTCCTCGTAAAGCCTGACAGCCTCCGGTGAGAGCCACGAGGCAAGATCCTTTATCTCCAGCATCTATATCTCCATGCTCCTCTAATCTTAAATACTACGTGAAAGTAGTCACAATCATATAAATGCATCTTCCATGGAGAGAAACTAATGTATGCCGATCGGATAAAAAATCTCCCGCCGTACCTCTTTGCCGCCATCGACAAAGCAAAACAAGAAGCACGGGCAAGAGGCGTGGATGTAATCGACCTGAGCGTGGGCGACCCCGATTTGCCTACGCCTGAGCACATCGTCAAAGCCCTGAATAAGGCGGCCGGTGACCCGTCCAATCACCAGTATCCCTCCTACGAGGGCAAGCTGGCCTTCCGCACGGCGGTAGCGGACTGGTACAAGGAAACATTTGACGTCGATCTGGATCCGAAAAAGGAGGTGCTTACCTTGATCGGCTCCAAGGAGGGCATTGCTCATGCACCCCTGGCCTTCATCAATCCCGGTGACGCGGCTTTAGTGCCCGATCCCGCCTATCCGGTTTACCGTACAGCTACCGTCTTTGCCGGAGGCGAACCTGTGATCATGCCGCTTCTTCGGGAGAACAAATTCCTGCCTGATCTGGAGGCCATTTCTCCCGCTGATGCCAGGCGGGCTAAGATCATGTTTCTCAATTACCCCAACAATCCCATCGGCGCTTCGGCGGACAGGAGCTTCTTCAAGAAGGTAATCGACTTCGCTAAAGATTACAATATAATCGTCATGCACGACAATCCATACTCAGAGACCTACTACGACGGAGAAAGGTCGCTGTCCATTCTGGAGATGGAGGGTGCAAGGGATGTGGCAGTGGAGTTTCATTCGCTCTCCAAAACGTACAACATGACCGGCTGGAGGATCGGCTCGGTAGTGGGGAACAGCGACGTTGTGGCAGGCATTGGCAAGATCAAGAGCAACATCGACTCGGGAACCTTTGGGGCGGTGCAGGATGCGGGAATTGTGGCCCTAGAGAGCCCTAGGGCAGTGGTGGACGAGATCAGAACTATCTACCAGCACCGAATTGAGATCCTCTACAAGGCCCTCAAAGATCTGGGGCTGCAGTTAGAAAAGCCGCGCGCCACGCTCTACCTCTGGGCCTTTGTGGGAGGAAGCTCCATTGAATATGCTGGAAGGCTCTTAGAGAAGACGGGCATCGTGGCCACGCCAGGGGTGGGCTTCGGCCAGTATGGCGAGGGCTACGTCAGGTTCTCCATCACCCAAGCTACGCCGCGGATAGAAGAGGCAGTGGTGCGGCTGGAGAAGATGGGCAAAGATCCTATCAAATGATATATTCCGGAGGGAATAAAAGTTGCTGGAAAATTATTCTGCTAAGGAGATCGAAGCCAAGTGGCAGAAGACCTGGGAGGACAAAGCGGTCTTTCAGCCCGAACCGGACGATCGCCAGAAGTTCTTTTTAACCATACCTTATCCTTATCTTAATGGAAATTTACATGCCGGACATACGCGCACCTTCACCATTGGCGACGCCGTAGCGCGCTTCATGCGCATGCAGGGAAAGAACGTTCTTTTCCCCATGGCTTTTCACGCCACGGGAACGCCGATAGTGGGTCTTTCCGAGCTCATTGCCAAACGCGATCCATTGATCTGGGATGTTTACATCAAGCTGCACGGCATTCCTGAGCAAGAACTCTCGGCATTAAATACGCCGGAAAAGATTGTGCTCTACTTCCGCAGGGAAGCGAAGAAGGCCATGCAGTCCATCGGTTACTCCATCGACTGGAGGCGGGAGTTTACCACCACCGATCCGGCTTACAACAAGTTCATCGAGTGGCAGTACGGCATTTTGCGCCGCCTGGACTATGTGGTCAAGGGCAGCCATCCCGTGCGCTGGTGCCCGCATGATCGAAATCCGGTGGAGGATCACGACATTCTCAAGGGCGAGGATGCCACCATCATGGACTTTGCCCTGATCAAGTTCCGGATGGGCGACCGAGTTTTGCCCTGCGCCACCTTAAGGCCGGAGACGGTCTTCGGTGTGACCAACCTCTGG
>JAPKYC010000171.1 GCA_026394505.1 Methanothrix sp. | reverse complement strand
TCTAACCAGTGATTGAGCATCTCCTACCGCACCTGCTGTAGTCAGACCCACCAGGTCATCGACCTGATAAATCTTTTTGGCGCTGCTGCTGGCTATGAAGCTGCCCATGGTAGCACGGCTCTCCGATGCAAGGACTACACCTCCATCGCAGAGTACACCTACCGTAGTTGTACCTTTGAACACCTCGACCATCTAATTACCTCAACTAAAATCAGAAAACGGACAAAAACCTTTTTACTTCTGCTATATAAATACTTTCCGCAGCCTCATTAATTTATCGGGATTTCGGAAATAGGAAATATGAGGCCGTACAATGCCCTGATGTGAACGACCTTGCCGGCCTTGTCGCCTTTGTCCACAAATACTACATCGATCCCATAGTCTACGATACCAGCTACAATCCAGTGGCATACTTGGCCTGATAAAACTGCTAAGCCGCTGGGATCTTTTAATGGATGAGCGGTTGCTGCTCTCTACCTTGCCTTACATCCTGGCTGGTTCGAGCTTGCGGGTGATCGAAGATGCAAATCTTGTTGCCGCGCCCTGGAGATATCTTTTAATCACGCCACTCATATTCTTCCTGGTCTTTCTAATCACGGCTGCCTGTCTGATCCTCAGCCGCAAGATCTGGGGCGAGAAGTTTTATGCAAAATATGCCGCCATCGGCTTTCTCTGGACGCTTTTTAATCTGGCCGTTCTTTCCACGCTCGGATTTAAGAACGCCTGGGTCATAGCTGCCGACTTAAAACTGGGCTCGGCCCTCGCCGGGGGCGACCTCTATTGCCAGCACCATCAGACCGCTCTGAAGTTTTTGGACGATAGATTCAATCAAATGATCATCTACGCTCATATGCTGGACGCCAGCTCAACTTACTTCGGTGTGGATTGGTTTGGTTACTACGAGAAGCATGTGGTTCCTACATTTCTCATAGACCTGACAGGCACCGCGGTTGTTATGTTTCCGCTCAAGCTGGCGATCCTCTTGCCCGTGCTCTACATGATCGACAGATCTTTGCAGGAGCCATCTCTGCGAAATCTTACCAAACTGACCCTGATCACCCTGGGCCTGGCGCCTGCCATCCGAAATACGCTACGACTGGCCCTGGGAATCTGAGGTGGTTTACGGAATAAAACCACAGAGTCACAGAGCGCACAGAGGACGAACGGACGGAGAACTGTGGTAATCCCATAAGCATAGGCGAAGAGCCAAAAAAAGCAATAGACAAAAAAATCATGAGGAAGCGGAACGCTCCCTGAATTCTAAATTATCTTTTTCAACTGATCCTTCGCTCATCGCTTCTGCCGCCGGATACCGTCCCTTTCACCGGTGCCTCGCCCGCAGGCAAGTAGAGCGTGAAGGCTCCCGATGTGCTGTTGCCGTCAGCACTGTTGAGGGTCATTCGGTAGAGGAAGACGTTGTCCAGGGATACGACATTCAGGATCATGGCGTTTCCTTCCAGAAGAGAGCCCTCAGCGGTGGCGATTTGCTGATTTAAGCCTTGCTTGAAGACTCCCGTGCCAAAGAGAGCCGCTTCCGACTGGTAAAGTCGCAGCTCAATGTCGCCGACAGGCACGGATTTCATGTTTCTTAGCTCAAAGCTCCAGTTGCCGGCCAGATTGCGGCCATACGCCTGCAGGCCTGGCTTCGCTGTGCCGCCCGTCATTGCCAGGTATTCTGCCGTGTGCTCCGGATCGGATATCTGCATTCCATCCAGGGACAGGTCCATACCGGCCGGCTCTATGACTCTTGGCGTCGGTGATGCGTAAACTCCAACCATAATGCAGGCAATAGCGGCCAGCATTAACAAGATGCTTCTCGAATTGATCATTAACAAAACCTCCACAAAAATTCAATCCCGGGGAATTTTCCAGGCTATTTTTCCAGGATCTTTCGATGTGCCTCTCTAAACTCGTGATCTCTCATCTGGCAGGAGCATCTCCCCTGGAACCATTGATAGCGAGTCATCTCCTTCCAGATCTCTTTCAGACTCTTTTCTTTGATGTTGCCAAAGCCCAGCGGCATGTAAGCGCAGGGCAAGGCCTCGCCTGCCCCATCCACATGAATCCACCTTCTCCCGGCAAAGCATCCGAACATCTCCGGGCCGAGGAGATAGGGCAGAGCCGAGACCCTGGGGCCTGGTGCCCGGTTCTTCTCTTTGTGAAAATGCTCCAGCCGCAGGACATCGGCTGATGTCAGCACCTCATCCTCATGCGCCGCCCAGCGGCCCACGGCCACGATCTCGTAAAGGGAGAGCTCATGCACCCCCAGATCCGTGGCCAGCGAAAAAGCATCCTCCAACTGGTCGATGTTGTGAGGAGAAGTCACCATGAAGAGATCGACCAGGAGGCCAGCTTCCAGCGCGTTTTTGACGCCATCGAGTGCATCGCGGTAAGCGCCGCAGCGCCCCCGTACCCGGTCGTGCTCCTTTTCGAATGGGCTGTCGATGCTGATTCGCACGGCGTAAAGCCCGGCCTGCAAAAGCCGGCGCGCCAGCGGGGCCGTGAGATGGTAGCCGCTGGTGAATGTTGTGGCAATGGCCCGTTCGTCCACGGAGGAGACCAGATCGGGCAGATCATTTCTCAGCATGGGTTCGCCCCCGTCAAAAGTTATGAGGTAAGATCCCATATCCAGGGCCTGGGAGATCGCCATTTTTACGACTGCGCTCTCCAGTATCTCTCCCTGACGGGAGGGGGCGCTGCAGTGGATGCAGTCATTGGGGCAGGCCCTCATGACGGCTATGGAAAACTGATCGGGAACGGGGCGGCGAGTCAAAGCCGCCACCTGAGCGGAGAGCATGCGGTCGAATGCAAGGCTTGGCGCCGGCGGAATCCAGGTGGAGAAGATGAACTTATCCTGGCCGGAACTGATGGGCTTCTCATCAGCGAAGATCTTATTGATCCTGTCCATGACCGGTCTTGCCAAAGGAGCGAGCGCACCCCGCGCACCCAGTCGGATGCCTCTTCCCTCGGCGAAAGCCTCGACCCTCAGCAGAGGCTTTTTTGCGATCTGCATCTCTCCAATCCCCGGTGCGTCATCTCGTCCACAATGCTCTCCAGGCGCAATTTCATATCATCGCGTCCTCGGCAGAGAAAAAGAGCATTTTTTGCCAAATCGCTGTGATCATCAATGACCTTAATGCACATTTGCCCCACGACATCATCCGGATACTGGTTGCTGTAGATTATGGGAAGGGTAACCGAGGTATTCTGGGACGATTTTCCTTGGTCCAGCCCCAGGAATTCCTCCAGGTCATCAAGTACCTGATAGCCCAGGCCCAGGTGCATCCCATAGCTCTCCAGCCTGGCCACATCCTCTGCATCAGCTCCGGCTATCAGTCCGCCCATCTTGGCGGATGCGGAAAAGAGCGTGGCGGTTTTCTTAGAGATGCAATTGTGGTAATCATCAGGGGTTGAGGCGGAAGACAAATCCATCAATTCTCCCTCCGACATGTCCATGCAGGCGGAAGCAAAAGCTCTTATTACCGGCTGGCTATAATGAGATATCAGCTCTATGGATCGAGAGATGAGCCAGTCCCCAGCGAGAAGAGAGGCTTCCGGCCCGAAACGCTGCAGCGCGCTTTCTGAGCCTCTCCTCTCAAACCCCTGGTCGAGAATATCGTCATGCACCAGGGAGGCGGCATGCACCAGCTCAATGGCTAAAGCCGCGTTCACGGCCGAGGGCGCGCTGCCGCCCATTGCCTCTGTGGAGAAGATCAATATGAGGGGCCGGACCCTCTTTCCCGGAGAGGAGAGCACGTAGCTGATTATCTCTCCCAGGGGAGAATCAGGCAGGCTTCTCACCAGTTCGGCGAGTTGCTTGTTTATGAGGTGGTATTCATCCCAGCCGGAGAACATCGGATAGGGTACTGCCGGCCTGGCTATTTAGCTTTTGCTAGTGCGAATAATTTGATTTGATTAGTAATGAATATGAAGCGAAAACTTTTTAGGTTAACAATGGTTATTTGGAGGACTCGAAAAACGCTCAGTAATAAGGTGATAAAAGATATGAAGATTCTACATTTGATTTTAATGGCTGCTCTCTTAGCAATGATTTTAACTGCCGCGGCCCAAAATCCCATTGAGGCTGCTGCCGGTTCCCTCCAGGAACAGATGAATACTGCCGGACAACAGCTTCAGGAGAAAGCTGTTCAACACGTTCTGGAAGGAAATCTAAGCCAAGAGCACATCGCCCAGGATCTCAATGCCGGCAAAGATAATCTGACGGCGCAAGCAAGAGCAAAAATCAACCAGATGAATCTGAACCTCACTCCCGAGCAGCTTCAACAGAAGGCAGCAGAGGAGCTGAAGAAGCAGTTAAGCGAGCAGATTAAAAAGCAACCTGGATTTGAGGCCGCTTTAGCCATATTGGCCACACTGGCCGCCGCAGTCTTGATCCGGCAAAGAAACTAAGAGAATCATCATTCATCCTTTTTTTGTCTCAGGCGGCTTTGCATCTAAAAATATAACGATGGCAATAATCTGGAAGTAAACTTGAAATATCTAAAGAGCGTGCATATAACAATGGCTACTCAAGATCCACTAATTGCATTAAGATTATGTTCTCCAGAAGGAGAGAAGATAGGATTAGAGGTGGCTGGAAATTTATTGATCACCCTTCAAAATATGGTTTGGCATATGGGAAACTATATCGAAGGATTGCCATATTGCGACCACGGTCGTCTAAAAAACCAGATTATCGAAGATTATGGATTAGTCATAAAGGCGTTATCGTCGGGCAGTATTGCAATAGATGTTGGAACACAAGAGACATTGGCCCAAGCCAGATTTGAAGAAGGGTCTGTTAGCCTCAAACCATTGGCTGTTGATAGGGCAGTAACTAAGGTCACCGATTTTATTGAAGCAATTCGCAACGACAGTGGCAGAAATTTAGATGATGTCGTAAGTGATATTTCATATAAATCTCGCCTTCTTTCGGATGTCTCCAATATTTGGCCGCGAAAACGAGGATATAATTTAAATTTTCGGGGGCAAGGCGGCAGGTGTTTCGATCTTAGCGATTCAAATAGGGGTCAATTAGAACGATTTGTTTCTGTGAAGCCTAGAGACAAAGAAGAGGAAGTCCAAATAGGTATTTTGGCCGATTTGCGGGTGGAAAACGGTAAGCAAATGAGAATCGAAAAGATAGGAGACGAATTTACTGCCAATTATCCTCCCGATCTCGAACTCAAAGCAAGAGATCTTTTGGGCCTCCCAGTTCGCGTATTTGGACATGCTGAGCGTATCTCTGGTCAGTCAAAAATTAAAAAATTCGAAGTAATCAATATAGAGTTGTTTGATAAATATCCTCTGATTGAATTTGATTTTGATGGCATGAAATTTATTCCAAATTTGTCCATTGAAACACAAGTCGATTATGATGATGGTTTTTGGACGCTCAGTTTGCCATTCATAGATTCAGTAGGTTACGCTGACGATTTTTATGATGCGGAGAGGATGTTAAAAGAGCATGTCCATTTCTTATGGAACGAGTATGTATTATGCTCGGAAGATGAATTGGGAGAAACGGGCAAAATGCTTAGGAAAATTCTTCAGGATATATTCAAGGTGACTGGATGAATTTAAAGCGCAACGAGGTAGAACATGGACTAAAACGAAAGGGCTTTGAGAAAAGAGATAATGATCATCGCTATTTAACCTTATATGTGGATGGAAGAAAAGAAGTCAGCACGAAAGTCGGGCAAGGCGACAATTTTGATATAAGGTCCGACGAAATCGGATTTATGGCAAAACAACTGGGAATCACAAACCAAAATTTTATTGATTTGGTAAAATGCCCATTATCTGTAGAAAAATACTTAAAAATAAGAAAGGAACGGTTGGATAATATAAATAATATCATAAAAATACTTAAACGAGGTTAGTCCCTGAATTTTTGGATTTCAAAGTCTCTCCGAACTTGTGCTTGTGGTAGTGGTCCATGAACTCATCGTGATTAAGCGGGAAGTAGTGAAACATCTTCTTCCAAAGAGCCGAACCCGCCGCCCTTCCAATTGCGCTTTTCTTAAATGGGATATACGCCTTCCCGCCCGCGTTTGCGGTCAATTGAATTGAAGATTGAGACGCGATGAATAAGCCATATCTGCAGATACTTCATTGATGGTGAATCCCGCTGAAGTTTTCTTGACCAGAAGATCATGAAAAATTTGTGTCATCTCAGGATTATTGAAGACCTTGGACGGTGAATTGAAATGAGGAGCGTGGTCGATTTGCCCGCGTTCGGTCGCGTTCTGGAAGAGGCCGTGCGCACGTCGGCTGGATAGCTGAGAATAGACTTTCTGGATGGCACAGAATAGCGTTTCATGTATCGATAGGCGCGGTCTACCAAGAGCTTGATCTCTGCTTTCTGAGCCTCATTGTATGCGTTCCATGCCTGAGTATAGGTTAAGTGCACCTTTTCGATAACGGTTCCGGTTGGTGTGTCTTTTTCAACTTGCAAGTAATATCGCGTAGCTTGAATATGCTTGCACTTTCCGCCGCGATAAACAAAATCTGGGCAATCGCATGTCATTCCTGCCTCAGTTGCCTTAACTTCATAGAAACCGTTGCATGCTTGCGATTTTACCTTGAAGGAATGATCGTTCACCTTCTTGATCTGATTGCCTTGATTGGCGATTGCTTTGCCTCGCTCTTCGCGAGAATTGGTATGTCCTAGTAACTTATAGCATCTATTAGTATTTATAAGTAACTAAAAGTTATAATTAAAAACTTATAAATACTATGAGCATATCTTAAGATACTATGCCAGAATCGAAACAATCAAAACGAATAGCCGTATCATTGCCAGAAGATGCTAGAGAATTCTTAGGGGGAGAGGCAAAAGAAACCGGAGTGCCCCTAAGCAACTTAATAAGTTACATCGTGGTTAATTATGTCAGGGAAGAGAAAAAGAAGAGATCCATATCCCAGGCCAATTAACCATGTTATGCATAAAACAAACAATTGCCTTGGCTTTAATTCCATCGCTGGTAATCGTATCTGCATATATCATACCTAGCATTTTTAAATCAATTAAAAGTTATGATGAGATTCAAAAATCTAGGAAAATTCATATCCTAATGGCGTGGCGGTTCTGTTGTCAAATCGGATCATATCACTTGGGCGACACTTCCTTCGATATTGTCGTTGATTTAGAGCTCACGTATCCACATTCAACTCTAGTAGTAGATGAACCCGTGAATGTTTCTGGATTTGCTATCATTAAACCAGAATATTTTCCAACTTTAAGAACCATATTGGTAAGTTTTGGATCGGCGCGAGCTTACCCAATTACTCTGCAAGAAAACGGGTTGATAGAATCAGCAAAACTTGAGTTAAATAAATCTCAAAACAATAGACTAACTGGGTCTAGCAAAATGTGTTGGCCGCTTGAAGGCAAGTATAAAGCGACTTTTATAGCAGAATTTGAAAATGATCCTATTTTAAAAAATGAACAAATCACATCTACAAACGAATTCGATTTGATAACCGTTTATCCAAAATCAGAGATAGCGCAAATAACGACCAACAAAGCAATTACAGTTTTAACTATCGCTTTGTATTTCCTGGGAGTTGTCGGTACAATAAAAATTATCATTGATTTATTAACATTGCCATAATATCATAATCATGATAACAGCAATACTAATAATACAGCCGACATAGAACAGATATAATCCTGTTCTGGGATGATAAAGCATAAAAGCCGCCCCATACGCCATTAATAATAGTGGCACCACCGCCGAAATTGGCATTATATCATTAACAGTAAAATTATTGTAAATCATAGATTCTCCTTGGTTGTTTTGACTTTATTTGCAAGCCTCAAACTTAATTTGCAGGATTGACTTTACATGCAAAGCCGTCCCAGGCATAACCAATATATACTATTATGATGACTGACAGTCAGTCATAAAGTAAGGGAAAGAAATATGGAAATGAGTGATGCAGAAAGAAATAAGCGAAAGTCAAACGTGGCTCTGCTTTCCGTAATATCCAATACCAGCCTTGTGATTCTCAAACTTGTTGTAGGAACGATGATCGGATCGGTCTCTGTGATATCCGAGGCCATCCATTCCGGTGTGGACCTGTTGGCGGCCGTCATTGCATTGTTTGCCGTGAGAAAATCCGGCAAACCGGCCGATGATGACCATCCCTTCGGACACGGCAAGGTTGAGAATATATCGGGAACAGTCGAGGCTTTGCTTATCTTCCTTGCGGCAGGCTGGATAATCTTTGAGGCTACAAAAAAGCTGAGAAATCCCGAGCCTCTGGATGAAGCATGGCTTGGCATTGCCGTCATGCTGATTTCCGCCATGGCAAATATCATTGTTTCCAAGAACCTCTTTTTGGTAGGCAAAGAAACGGACTCGATCGCTCTGATGGCGGATGCATGGCATCTAAGAACAGATGTATACACATCGCTCGGTGTTTTCAGCGGCCTGGCCATCATCTTTGCAGGCGGATTTGTACTTCCCGGAGCGGACCTGCGATGGGTGGATCCAGTAGCCGCGATAGGAGTCGCTCTGTTGATCATAAGAGCTGCCTATCATCTGACTGTTGAATCGGCCCGCGACCTGGTGGATGTGGGTCTTCCCATCGAAGAGGTGGACGAGGTGCGTAAGCACATCAGGGCTTTTGCTCCAACCATCCGGGGATTTCATCGCCTACGCACGCGAAAAGCAGGAGCTATTCGCTTCGTGGAGTTTCATATCCGAGTCGATGCATCAATGTCCGTGGACGAATCCCACCGCATCGCCGACATGATAACCTGCTCTATCAAACAGCATTATCCTGGAACTACAGTTACTATTCATATTGAGCCCTGCAACTGCACCATGGCCAAAGAAGGCTCTTGCGGCTGCCTGCTCAGTGAGCAAGAGAAAAAAGAGTTGAAAACCTTATGCTGAAAAAGATATTGATAGCCACGGATGGATCGGAGACAAGCATGCGTGCCGCAGAGATGGCCGTTGGTATCGGGAAAAAATCAGGTGCTGCGGTAACGGCGGTCTATGTTGTGGATGTGCATAGATTGGCTCAGATTCCCGGCTATGCGGCGTTGCCCGGCATTAAAGATAATCTGATAGAACTCATGTTCAAGGAAGGCGGCGAGGCGTTGGAGGAAATCGAGGATATGGCCCGGGATGCAGGAGTTGCTCATGAAAGAGCCTTAGCCGAGGGTGATCCGGGTGAGGAGCTGCTCAAGCTCTGCCGCGATCCAGGGTTTGACCTGATTGTGCTGGGCACCATCGGAATGAGCGGTCTCACGAGGTTCCTCTTGGGCAGCGTAGCCGAGAAAGTAGTGCGCCACTCCCATGTGCCGGTTTTGGTGGTACCTGGAGCCGAGTGAAAAAGATGAAACGAATTACAAAAGGCCCCCAAGAAAGAAGACGAGAATTGATCGATGCGGCTGAGCGTCTCTTCATGGAAAAGGGATATGAGCATACCGCAATTAGCGACATTGTCAAGGAGCTCAATCTTGCCCAGGGAACTCTCTACTACTACTTCAGCTCAAAAGAAGATATATTGGAAGCAGTTGTGGAAAAGAGCATCGCAGACCTGGAGCAGAGTGTAAAGCGGCTCATTCAGGATGGAGACGCTGATGAGGCAGCCAGGCTCAATGAAGCAATTAATGAAATTCTCAGATTCGTATCTCAGCGCAATGACTTCATTGACTTTCTCCATCAGGATATAAATGCGGTTATGCATGCCAAGCTGGAAAAGGCAACTGTGGAGCGAATAGTTCCTATCTTATCCGAGTTGGTGGCCACAGGAAATGCGTTGGGTCGTTTCAATGTCGAAAATCCCACTGAAACGGTTGAGTTTCTCAGTACTGCCCTGGTCTATATCTTCCACCAGCCGGATATCAACACAGATCAACTACGCCGTGAGAAGCTATGTCGGTCTCTGGAGACAATATTGAACAAGGTTCTGGTGGCCAAGAATTACAGCTTCATGCTAAAACTTTAATTCAGAGCAATCTGTTAGATTCTATTTTGGCGCATCTTCCTGCTACCACGTTGTATCCTTCTTTATCCAGCTTCTTTATGGCCTCCGGGCTCTCTGTGCCCGGCTGCATCCAGAAGACCTTGAAGCCTTTCTGCTTGGCCTCTTCAGCCAGAGCCGGCACGGCAGAAGGCCTTCTGAAAACATTCACAATATCGATCTCATCCGGTATGTCCTGCATGGAGGAGTAGACCTTCTCGCCCAGAATGGTCTTGCCTGCATAATTGGGATTGACGAGATAGAGCTTGAAGCCGCGGCTCTGCAGGACATCGGAGACGAAGTAGCTGGGCTTGTAGGGATCTGGCGATATGCCGACCACGCAGATGGTGCGGCAGCTCTGCAGGGCCTCTAACAGGTCCTTATCTTCGCGAAGGATGGGCATAGGAAGATCTAGTCCTTATGAGAATAAATAATTTGAGTGACTTCAACTCTTCTTGCACAGCACCTTGTCCATGAATATCAGATTCTCAGGTGCCTCGGCCAGCCTCACCTTTTCGCCCCGGACATCAACAATGGCATCTAGCCTGGTGAAGTGGACCTGCTGGATCCGAACTAAGGGCTCGCACCCTTTCTGGAGATGTTCTTTAAAGCCATCGATCCTCCCACCGGCACCCATGTAATCCACAATGCGACGGAAGAGCTTGGGGAGGATGGCCACCTCTTCTGTGATGGCCTTCAGGTCGGAGACGGAGAATCCTTTGGTGGTCTTGTCGTATGGCCATAGCCCCTTCCCTTCCGCTCTTGCGTTTGTCGTGGCCTCGGTCAAGGGAAGGCGCAGATCTGAGAAGAGGCCGTTATAGTACATGGGATAGGCCAGGCCCCTAGCCAGGAGCCGGTAGTTAAAGCTCTCTTTGAGAATCGACTCATTCAGGGTGATCTCCGCTCCGTCTTTCTCCTCCGTCTCACCGGCGAAGACGAAGGCTACCGGGCGGCGGTTGCTCTCTGTGCTGCGCCCCAGTATGTACCCATCCATTCCGTCCTGGGCCTTGACCACAGTGCTATGCGTCTCATTCCAGACGACCTCATCGATTCCCAGTTGGGAGAGAAGGTAGCGGGTGGCTGCGCGCGCGGGCCGCTGCGGCTGGCAGACGCCCTGGTAGTGCGTTTCCAGAGCATCGACGGCCTCGATGCGTAGTTGGGCATGCCCGCGCGCATTCAGCTCCGCTGCCGGGCCGGAGAGCTTCTTCCAAAGAGAGGAGTCTTTGGCCTTGAATCTAATCGAATCGCCATCAGGACTGTAGCCCAGCACATGGAAGGTTCCCTTGATCAGAGTAAACGACATTCATATCACCAATGTACCTATTTTTAGTACTGAGTTATTATTAGAATTTAAATTTTCTTGTT
>JAPKYC010000220.1 GCA_026394505.1 Methanothrix sp. | reverse complement strand
AAAGAAAGCTAACCTTAATAAAAAAATGACAACCATCGATCTCCTCTTTGAGTTTAGCAAGGTTTATCATCTTGACTTCGGAGAGAGAGGACGAGTTATGGAAGTTCCTAAAAAAATAAGAGATATAGAAGCAAAGCTTGTAATGAGTATATTCCCTACACAAGGAAGTTAAGGTCTTAATATAACCTGCGAAATATCTCTTTCCGAGAAATCCTATTAAATTATAGGAACCCCAACCTCCAAATCTGAATTCCTTAGCTTGCGTATTCGTTTGATATTCGACTCCGCATGTGTTAGCGCCATTCAATTTCGCAATGAGGCTCTCGTTGCCTAGATTGTCATCTATATCATAAAAAAATCCGGCAAAATTGTTTGGAGTCCAAATTAAATTTCCGGTGGCTAGTTCTCCTCTAATTACGTTTGCTTCATCGAAGTCGAAGGCCATAGAGGTGACCGGAAAAAATATTATAATTATAAATATAATGATCCTATTCATACAAGTCTCACTAGCGCTCATATCTTTCGCATAATTATTCTAAGTATCGACAGGCAAATAGCTCCTAATTTTAGAGGAGGACTCACTAATTGCTTATAAAGATTTCTCTAGATTTGAGCAACATGCGTAAAAATTTTAAAGCTTATCTCTCGATTCATAAAAATTTTGCTACGTCACTCCCTTGCACAGCTCCCCGCTCGCCAGATCCTCCTGGAAGAAGTCGCGCGCCGTTCTCCTTCCCAGCGCCAGCTCCAGCTTCCTCCTGGCATAAAAGGGGGCCAGCCTTCGAATTTCGCTTGCAAACCACCTCGGATAAAGCCTCTTGACCTTGTTGTACCGCAGCCACTCGTAATCATAATACCGCGCGTTCATCTGCCAGGTGATGAATTGCACCTCTTCCTCGGAGAGGTGCCGCGTCCTTAAATTGGCATGCAGCCCAAGGTCCTCCTCATCGTCATCATGATTGCCGCCGATCAGGCCCGTGGAGTCTATAATATTATTATCTTGAAGATTCTGCACCGCTTTTTCCGCATCATTGGACATCTTGCCCTTGCCCAGAAATTCCAGGTTCCTTTTGTTGATGCTTTCTACGCCCAAAAAGACGCCATCAAAACCGGCTTCCCCCATCTTGTCCACCAACTGCTTGCTCGACGCAATGCCCGAGGCGGAGGCCTGCGTCTTGTAGCGCAGATGGGTAAGATTGGCATCGATGATGGCCTGGCAGAGCCTCTCCAGCCTCTTAGGGTCCAGGGTGATGTTGTCGTCCGGGAAAAAGATGGAGCCGGCCCCGTGCGCTTCGGCGTCAAGAATGTCCTCGATCACTCTCTCGATGGAAAAGCGGCGAAAGCGGCGGCCGTACATGAGATTGATGGAGCAGAACTTGCAGCCCTGCGTGCAGCCCCGGCTGGTCTCTACGCAGTCGATGGGCACATCAAAGCTGTAAAAGCCCCTGGTGAGGAGACGAGCGTCCCTTTTGGGCATGCGAATCTCCTCCACCTTGAGCAGGGGTCTTGGGGGGTTATGGACCATTCCTTTCCCTATCCCTTCGCCCTCGTGGTAGGATAGTCCCAGTATGCCGCGCGGGCTTTTTCCGGCCAGCTTTGCCTGCACCAGCTCCCGGAAGGTGGCTTCGCCTTCCCCGCGCACAATGAAGTCGATAAGCGCAGCATCTCCGCTTTTGCCGATCTCCTCCGCCGCCAGCGTGGGATGGTAGCCGCCGAAAACCGTCTCTGCGCCTGACAGCTTCGCAATCTTCGCCAGGGCCAGGGCCTCCTGGTACTGAAAGCTCATGGCGGTCAGGCCCACCAGGTCGTAGCCGTTTACGATCTTCTTCACATATTCCCGGTGGTTTTTCAGGCCGTGGATGTCAGCCACATGAACCGTGCATAGGTCATCCACATGCGCCGCCAGGGAAGCCAGGCCGAGATTGGGCACACGGGCGATGCGGTCAAAGTCGAGCTGAACTACGGGAGATGATAGTAATAATAACTTCATCTTTAGCTCTCATTCTCATCCACTTTCAGCAGCCGAAGGCCGGCGTTCCAGTCGAACTTATTGGCCCGGCTGATGTAGGCGGCAACCTCCTTCACTCCATTCCAGCCGCCGTAGCGATAGGCATTGGACCACACCCGGGCCGAGGTGCGAAAAGGCGCATGCCAGGGATGAACCAGCTTGAAAGACCGGTCTAAGATGCCCGGAAACTCCTCCGGCTTGATGCGAGGATGATTCCAGACCATGTGCTTGCCGTCGTGGTGATGATAGTCATGATCCCAGATGCCGAACTTATCCACGATCTCCGTCCACATGGGCGTCTGGGGCAGAGGAGTTATGACGCAGATCTGGGTTATGTCCAGCTTCAGTGCCGCCAGCTTCTTTATGTCCTCGCCTAGCGACTCTTTGGTGTCCTCCTCAAAGCCGATCATGTAATAGCCCACGCTGCCCAGATTCCTGGCTTTCAGCATGCTCAGCGTCTCTAAAATGTCCTCGGTGCCTTCCTTCTTCTTCATCTGGTCCAGGCGCTCTTGATGCAGATTCTCAATGCCGATGGCCGCTCCCCCAAAGCCGGACACCTTTCTGCCGT
>JAPKYC010000263.1 GCA_026394505.1 Methanothrix sp. | reverse complement strand
ATAGAAAATAAGTAGTTATGAGGTCATTTTTGCGAAAAATTTTAATAAGAAATTGCCAAAACTATAATTAATTTTTGGTTAGACCCTACAAAAAAGCAGGATGCAGAGACTTAAGTGGGTCAACTTCTTATAAACTCCGGTCATTCTGGACATAGGCCCTAAATCCTATATAAGCCGTCTCGTTCAGCTCGATGCCTCGCGATTTCTGGCCCCATGGTACCTCGCTGCAGTTTGACTCGTTGTTACAGTGTCGCGCTATCCTCCAGACGTACAGGTATTTTGCCGCCGGATTTGCAGGAAGGTACTCCTCGGCCGTACCCTCGAACAGGTTGTTGTTCACCGCAACCACACCGTTGTCAAGCTTCGACCCGTAAATTCCCAGGTTGGAATAGAGCGCCTTGCCAGAGGCGGCATGGTTGACTCCATAAACGATCAGGAACTCATTCGGATCGTCCCTCAGAACAAAGGTCGAAGTGTTCAGATAGGCTGCATCGCGCCCGGCGCCCAGTATGTTGACCCCCCTCTGCATCGCATCATAACCCTCGGTGAACCAGAGAGAAGTGACCAGCTCCGTCGCATTCTCAGAGCCGTACTTATCCAGGATGGCCTGCCGCAGATCGTTCAGGGCGGGCGTCAGGTCAAGCTCGCTTCCATTCCCAGTTTCCCGCACCCGGAGCTCTTGCATCGGGTAGGAATTGAGGCGGGCGGATTCATTGGGAGTTATGCGCAGCACTATACCCGACAGGTTATTCATGTAGGCACTGCCGGCTTTCTCATCCCGGAAAGAATACATGCGGTGCAGGAGAATGAAGGCGTCATCGTACTTGTCAACGCCAAGTCTGAGAACATCTGTTGGCAAGGTCTCCGTGTTGATTATATCCGGCAAATATCCGGCTGACTTTGCCGCTGCCCGTACACTCTCTTCGGCTCCCTTATCTGCCGTGGACACGATGATCGTTGCTTTATCGAAGGGATTACCCTCGGTGCCGTTGGTCTTGATGGTACGGAAATTTATTGTATCGCCCACGTTGCAGAATGTCTTTCTGAAGAGTTCCTTCACAGGATAGTAGTGGTAGTACTGGAAGGTCTGGTAGCTGAAGTAAGTACACTCAGGTGGCGTCATTCCTATGAATACCAGGGCTTCATCAGGCCGCAGCCGATAGACGGGCGACATGTTATTCTGATCAGTAAAGACATTCGGCACCAACTGACCAGGAGCTGGCGGGAGGACGTAGACCTCATATGGTGCGTTGGGGTTATTGCCGTTGCAACTGAAGAGAATGCCTGCATCGACCAGATCGTAAATATTCATGATCTTTAGCCCTCCCAACTGTACTGTGAATCCCATCTTTTCCAGCCCTGTCTTGAAAGCCTGGACATCTCCGCCAGCGACGTTGCCTTTCGCCATATCCAGTGAATCGTTGCCCAGCCAGGTGAAATTAGAGGCCTGCATCTTCTGGTAATGTGACAGGAACAATTTTAGGTTCGTGGGAGTCTCGTTGGTCATCTTATCCGATGCATTCTCGGCTACGGCCATTCCTACGAAAAGGAGAATCGTTAGGAAGAGGATCGCAGCTACGCAAAAAGGATGCTTTCTAATATGTAACCCCTCCGTGACATACAACGGAATTTATCTTTAGGTATGAATTGATTATTTATCAATCTATGCTCGATGACCATTAGATTTGCTGCCGGCCTTGGGCTCGCACAGCCGCGGACACTCGCACGCAGGCGTCCTGGGCATCTATGCTTTATCAGATTCCTGCCAGCCATCCCGGCCGCACAAGCTGCATCCGTTCCTCCTCCGGAGAACCAGGCTTGCGCGCGTGCGGCCACACGAGCGGCCACCCCTGATCCCGCGCGACCGCAACGATGCCGCCAAGCGGGCCTCCGGCCCCCCTGGCGTGCGGGCGCACGTGGCCGTCTCAGTTCCATCGGATTCCTGCAAGCATCAGCGCCGCCAAGCTGCATCCCTGCTGCCCCCGGAGCTCCAGGACAGCGGGCATGTTGGCCTGGCGTGGACAACCGCGATATCGCTCGACCCTGACCTCCCCATGATTTAGGCATATATAAATGATTTTCGTTATCAGTAACCGAAATCTATAAATAGTATTATGTGCCTAAATATGCACATGAAGTCATTTAATCGAATAAAAAATATACATGGACTCGAATATATCTACGAAATCACACCTTACTACGATAAAGAAAAGAAGAAGAATCGCCAGAAGAGCAAGTACCTCGGCAAGAATGTTAATGGAGTTCCTGTCAAGGTCCGATCTCAGGTAAAAATACCAAAGAAAGTTTTGTCACATGGCGAATTCGTTCCACTGAAAAAGATAACAGAGGACCTTAAACTAGACGAAATTCTCTCTGAAGTCTTGCCCAGCAAAGAAGTCTGGCCTGTTTTAACTCTAGCTATGAATTTTGCGTTACGTCCCCGAGCATTAACCCATATCCAGAGCTGGTATGAAGGCACAATTCTATCCGAAGACCATCCAGATCTTCCCATCTCCTCTCAGA
>JAPKYC010000031.1 GCA_026394505.1 Methanothrix sp. | reverse complement strand
TTCATGGGAATGTTTTGCAGACTGGTGCTCTCCCGAAACTTCTGGTCGTAGGCGAAAAGATGGGCATTGGGATTGCTCTTGCTGCCGATCTCCATCACATAATGCTCGGCATAGGCCGGGCTCATGAGAATAAGGACAATGAAGGATATGATGAGCATCATCCCCGAAAATGCCTTTGCCGTCATTTTTGCCTCAATGATTTTCTCATGGCTCCATTGAGAGGTTCCACAGGTATTCTTGAGAAAGCTCACCCGAGCAGACCGTCGCCGCCGGCCCTTCCAGGAAGGCCTTGCCCTCTTGGAAGGTTATCAGCAAAGGTCCGCCAATGGTCTGCACCAGGACCTCATCATCCACCAGTCCCAGGCGGCGCGCCACACAGGCCGCAGCCACGGACCCCGTGCCGCAGGATAGAGTCTCCCCTTCCACACCCCGCTCGAAGGTCCTGATCTCTAGAGGCGGGCCGATCTTGACAAAATTCACATTGGCCCCTTCCGGAAAAAGGCTGTTGTGTCTTATGAGTGGGGCTGTCTCCTCGATGTCAAAATCCATATCCTCGACGAAAATAACGGCATGGGGTACACCGGTGTTGACTGCCGATACCTTGCAGCCTTCCATCTCTTCCGAGATTAGCTCGCCAGAGCCGCAGGCGGGTATGGAAGGCCGGTCGAACCTGGGCACCCCCATATCCACCTTGGCCCAGAAAGAGCCATCCATCTCTCGAACCTGCACAGGGATTATGCCGGCCAGGGTCTCCACATCAAAGAACTCGCCCACATATCCCGTGTCCCAGGCGTACTTGGCCAGGCAGCGTATGCCGTTGCCGCACATCTCCGCCTCCGAGCCGTCCGGCTGAATGAGCCTCATGCCCAAATCCGCTCGGGTGCTGTTTGTCAGGAATAAGACTCCATCTGCACCGATGCCATAATGGCGGTGGCAGCAGGCCATGGCAAACCTTCTCTTCTCTCTCTCGGCTACCTGGCTTTGCCCCATCTCATCTACCAGGATGAAGTCGTTGCCGTTTCCGTGCAGCTTGGTGAAGGTCAGGCTGTGAGACCGAAAGGGATCGTCATCAAGCTCTATCTCAGAAATATCTGCCAGCTTCATTTTATATACCATGCATCTTTTTACTTAACCTTGTGCTGATGTGTGGTGATGTGATATTAAACCCATTCTACAGGTGGCAATGGATCTTCTGGAGCTGGACAGATCAATTCAGATAGCCAAAGAGGCAGTCTCGGGCGGCGCAGACTGGATTGAAGCGGGAACACCCCTCATCAAGAGCGAGGGCATGGACGCTGTGCGCGAGATGAAGAAGGCCCTGCCCGGCACCAGGATCGTAGCCGATATGAAGACCGTGGACACGGGGGCCATGGAGGTGGAGATGGCAGCCAAAGCCGGAGCTGATATTGTGGCAATGCTGGCCGCCTCCGACAACTCCACCATCGAGGATGCCCTGCGAGCGGCGCGAAAATACGGCGTGCAGATCATGATGGATCTTCTCACCGTCCCGGATCCCGTAAAACGCTCCCGGGAGCTTGAGCTGCTCGGTGTGGACTACATCTGCGTTCACGTAGGCATTGACCAGCAGATGACCGGTCGCGACACAGTCGATTTCCTGAAAGAGATCGTAAAAGAGGTCAAAACTCCCCTAGCGGCAGCGGGCGGTATAGATGAGTTCTCCGGTGCCCAGGCAATCGCCTGCGGTGCTGCTATCGTCATCGTGGGCGGAAGCATTGTGAGAAGCGCAGATGTGACCGCATCCGCCCGAAAGATTCGCGAAGCACTAGACCATGCAAAGATTGGTGCGGCTCCCAGAATCAGCATGGAGGAGGAGATGGTCGCCATTTTGCGAGAGGTATCGGCTCCCAACATCTCCGATGCCATGCACCGCAAAGGAGCCATGCGCGGCATCCTTCCCATAAACCATGGAAATAAGATCGTGGGCCGGGCTATAACCGTGCAGACCTTTGCCGGAGACTGGGCCAAGCCCGTGGAGGCCATCGACCTGGCCGGACCAGGGGATGTGCTGGTGATCTACAATGGCAGCAACTTTATCGCGCCCTGGGGCGGTCTGGCCACTTTGAGCAGCAAAAATAAGGGAATTGAAGGCGTGGTTGTGGACGGAGCCGTGCGGGATGTAGATGAGATCAGAGCCTTGAACTACCCCATATTCTCCTCGGGCATCACACCCAACGCCGGCGATCCCAAGGGCATGGGCGAGATCAACTCCGAGATCACCTGCGGCGGCCAGACGGTGCGCCCCGGCGACTACATTGTGGGAGATGATAGCGGCGTGGTGGTCATACCCAAAGAGAGGGCCTACGAGATCGCCAGGAGAGCCAAAGAGGTGGAGAAGATGGAAAGCAGGCTCTATGAGGAGATCCGGCGAGGCCGGACCCTCTCCCAGGTGGCGAACCTCAAGAAGTGGGAGAAGGTTTGACGGCATGCATTGACGACAAGCCGTAAATAGATTGAAATATTCTTGTTCGAGGAGAATAACATGGAATTGGAGGACATCGTTTCTAAGTACCCACCCAAGCAGATAATGCT
>JAPKYC010000170.1 GCA_026394505.1 Methanothrix sp. | reverse complement strand
ACTCTGGACTTGGCGCTAACTAGCTCTTTGGATAAATTTGTCTCTGCGGCAGGGTTCATGTGGCAGAATATTCTCCTTAAAAGTAATTATCCTTTGCCTTTCTGTAATTCCTCATGGAGCTGTACTGGGCCAGTTCATCCTAGATGTCCGGCAACTCACATCAGTTCTGCATCTCGCCTCGCATTCCCGTGCGCTGCCTCCGGACGCGGGGCCGCTCGCCCGCATGCGCATGCCCGCGCCCGTGCGCTCGCACGTGGGCCTGGCGCGCCCGGGTGGGGCTGTGCCATCGGGCCGGGGCTGGGTAGCTGATCGAATCAGGGGCGGCATTTCGAGCTGGTAGGTCGTTAGTTTTCAGTCTTTCAGCTCATCCTCGATGCCCCGGAACTGCTCCAGCGCGGTTTCCAGGCTCTCCACGATCTCCCGCGCCAGGATTGCCGGATCGGGCAGGTTGTCAGAGTCCTCCAGGCTCTCGTCCTTGAGCCAGAATATATCCAGGCTGGCTTTATCTCTCTTGAGAGTGAAGTGCTGGTTGGTCCGCAGGTCGTAGATCCACAGAGGGCAGCAGCTTTGGCGAATCATTATCCAATTTCGTCATCCAGCCAGCGCCTCGCTTCGTAAATTCAATTCATTTTCCAATCTCTCCCTGAAGAAATGCCCGTGTCTCATATTTACTACGACTTTTACTATGCCATTTACTATGTCATTTGCCGGATGAGTTGATTCTGAAATCAATATCAATCTATCACTTTGCTCATGAAAACATGAAGGAAATTTACTATGTCATTTACTGTGCACTTTTCAAAGATTGCCCTCATTTTTCTGCGCCTTCATTCAAATTCGTTATCAGCTTCATTCCGTTCTCAGTAATCACATACCACCCTGTTTTTGGAGAGCCTATAAACACAACAAGCCCATGATCTTTTAAGAATTTAATATCCCTGGTGATTGCTCGCTCCCCAACTTCGAAGCTCTCGGCAACTTGGCTGATGATCAAGCGCTCTCTACCGCTCAGAATCTCAAGAATCCTTACTGCTCTTGATAACCGATCTCCTTTTAAACCGAATTTTATGCCGAAATTTCTAGCGAATTTTTCGCTTGTTATTTCGCTAGATTCTTCACTATTCGCAGCAGCCTTCCTGAACGTAACCGTGAAGAAGCTCGTGAATGCAAACTCCAGCGGCGCCAGCCCCGCTTCGCTCATGAGCCGCTGCATCTTCCTTACACCCGTGCCCATCTTTTCGATGTAATCCGCCCGATGCAGCATGCCCGCAATCTTCGGATTTCGCAGCACACTTCTTTTGCCGAACTCCTCGGGCGTGAGGCCCTTGGGCAGCCCTCCCGGATTGCAAATCTCGATCCGGTCGTCGTAGACCTCCACCATGACATTGGCCCCCCGCTGGAAGTAATCCCGGTGGGCCACTGCATTGATGATCGCTTCTCGCAAGGCATCGTAGGGAAGCTCCGGCACCTCCCGCCTTCTCGCCTCTCCCGTCATCTCGTAGCGCACGGCGATGTACCTCTTTAGGAAGTTCATGGCCCCATCGATGTTGCTCATCAGATCTTCGTTGAAGTCCCGCCGGTCCAGCACCGTGAATTTATCCGTTCCCTGAAAGAGTGCGCAGGTCACAGCAGCATGAGGGTAGATGTAGTCCAGGTTCCTGGAAAAGAAGAGAATTCCGGTGTTGTTTACGATTATCCTGCCGTCTTCCAGCCGCTCTGCTGCTCCCAGGTTCAACAGGATCGACTGATCGTCCATGACCTTCGATATGCCAGCGAGGCGCAGGAATCGGTCCAGCTTCTTGGAATCGAAGTGCTCATCATAAACGAACTGAGAGTTTCTCAGGTCGTCGAACCGGATCTTCTCCTCATCCTTGAGAAACTCGATGATCTCGTTGCGGCTTAGCTTTTGCGAGTTGGGGCCCACCCGCCGGTAAAACCCGGAGCCGCACTTGTAGGGCTTATCCACTCCCTCTTTGACGACAATGATCAGAACGTCCTCGAAGCTCTCCATTTCGATTTCTATCTTTGGATCGCAGCTATTGGCAGCATCCTGAACCTGAGACTTGAGCCGGTTGGAGATCTTTGCTCCCTTGATCTTCCGGCCATCGGTGATGCCTACAAGTATCCTGCCGCCGGAGGCGTTGGCAAAAGCTACCAGCTCTTTGTCGAGGCTTGCCAGGGACTCCTTGAACTCGATCTTCTGGCCTTCGCCTTCTTCGAGAATTTGCTGTAGCTCTTGCTCGTTCACTCGGCCTCACTTGTATTTTCTGGATCTTTCTTCATATCATCGGTACTTGCTCGGCCAGAATTCTTTCCTTGAGACGGGGATGCAGTGATTTATACGTTAGAACATCCACTCGCCTGCTTATGGCATCCTCTAAGCTCATTCTTCAAATGGGCAAGATCCAGAAGGCTCTTTTTAACACCATTCCTGTGCAAAATGCCTATTATCTTTTCACGAATGGGCTGCATCTGGTCGCTCATGCTTTTCCCTCTCTAAAAACAATGATGTCATGGCATTTGACCTTTTCTAAAATGTAATCCGCTTTAGCCGGAATTCCAATTTGCTTTATCCTGCTCATCCTGACAGGCACGCTGCTCGTTGCCCGTGCCTTCCTCCCCGGCTCGCCTCGCATTCCCGTGCGCTGCCTCCGGACGCGGGGCCGCTCGCCCGCATGCGCATGCGCATGCCCGCGCCCGTGCGCTCGCACGTGGGCCTGGCGCGCCCGGGTGGGGCTGTGCCATCGGGCCGGGGCTGGGTAGCTGATCGAATCAGGGGCGGCATTTCGAGCTTGCAGGCAGTTAGTTTGCGTCATTTATTCGATAGTAAAATGCAATACCGCTTGCCCATTGCTGAATATCCAGGGCATTTGCGCAGCCCAAAAGAGGTTGCCGAAAGTCATCTACCGAAGGATCTGGGCCTTCCTGATGAATGGTAGTATCTAGCCCTGAGGTCTCTGCCTCTTGCTGGCATTGAGGAAGGTCATTCCCACAACTTGCCCTTTCTCGTACCTGATTATAACGTCGTCATCGGTAATATCGGAATCATCGGCATGGCTGGGCTTCTTGAAGTTCACATAGAGCACATCGGCCATCTCGTCGTAATCCACCCAGATCTTTTTTTGGGGTATGCCAAGAAGATGAGGCACTAATGCCGATATCTTATCGATGCTGTCTATTTCTGCCGCTGCCATACTTTAGTTCTCCTCTCAAGCTGCTTTTTTCTGCTGCTCAGGAAAGCAGTGATTACAAATCCATCTTTTTCACTTACTTCCTTGTAGACTACATCATCTAGATTGCTGATAAATATATATCTATTAATCTCTTTGCTTCGGGAGATATTTCAAAAAGGCCTCAATCTCTATAACGGTCTCGATGACTGTCGCTTAACCCACACTCATCTCTTTGGCAATTAGAGACGCTCTTCGAATCGTTCTACATTCTCGTGCGCTGCCTTCGCACGCGGGGCCGCTCGCCCCAGGTCCCGCCCGCGCCCGTGCGCCCGCGCGTGGGCCTGGCATGCCCGGGTGGGCCTGTGCCCTCGGGCCGGGGCTCGATGGCACTCACTGCTTGTTAATTGACTGTCTTCTGGCTTCTCGTTAGAGATCTACGTATCATGGGTCGAAGCTCGGGAAATTCTGCAGTCACAGTCATCCAGACAATCTCCAGGGTTACCTTGAAGTAACCATGAACAAGCCTGTCTCTGATTCCCGCCATTTCTCGCCAAGGAACCTCAGGATATTTTTCTCTAATCGAATCGGGAATATGCTTCGTGGCCTCTCCCACAATCTCGATGCACTTTGTAACTGAAAGGATGGTCTTTTTATCGTTTGCGAATTCTTCAAATGTCATGCATCTTATAAATTCTTGAGTATAATTCATGTGCTCAATGATATCCTCAATGTAACTTACGTAATCCCGTTCCTTCATACGTAAATTACCTCTTTCAGGATATGCCCGCTTATTCTCGGCTTAAGGCCAGACTTTGTGACCAGATCCACCCTCTCTCCGATCTTGTCGCTCAAATAGTTCTGCAATCCCACATAACGAATGAGGCCGAGCGGCTCCTCAAAATCGATGAGCAAATCCAGATCGCTGGTATCCTTCTGTTCGCCTCGCACGAAAGAGCCGAAGATGCCGATCTCTTTGACCTTAAACCTATGCCTCAGGATTGGCTTTTCGTCTCTAAGAATACTCTCGATCTCTTGAAGGGTTTTCATCTTTTCCTCGGAACTACAAAGGGCCGGATAGTAAATAAATATGATGAGAGACTTATATTCAGATTAGTCATAAAAATCTCAGTCCGAAACGGCCAAGCAGTCTTTTCTGCATGTTGCTCTCTGCCCGTGCCTTCCTCCCCGGCTCGCCTCGCATTCTGGTGCGTCGCCTTCGCACGCGGGGCCGCTCCTCCGTTGGCCCGCGCCCGTGCGTGAGAGCTGTCGGGCGGTGGGGCCGGGGCTAGACAGGGTGGCTGCGTCCGGCGGGCGGGATGGCCCGAATCGGAACAAAGGCGGGCCTAGGATTTCTTCTTGCATTGATGGCTCAGTGAATTTATGTTTAATATACTAAAAAATATTCTAATTAATATAATCCATTAGGGATGTAGCTCTCAGATTGGTCGAGTTTTTTACGTTTTTTGGTGGGTAGTATAGGCCTACTATCAACCAAGTTTTATATCTAGAAAACATTCCCATATAAAAATAGAAATCCCTTTCAAGCATATAATCATAATATTTATTCTTTAATTTTTCCCATAAAGTATCAGTATCGCAATAAGTCAGGCCCCATTTTCGATAAGATTCGAGCAACTCCCAATCCTCGCATTGTATTCTATGTTTCTTTTCTTGACAACCACCGCATTTAAATTCGTAGCCAAATATATGTGGAATCTTCTCCACATCAGGTATGCTAGCTCCAAAAAGCGTTTGCTGAAAAGCTTTTTTGGTATCCTCGTAGATTTTCAGCTCTTCGTCTTTATAAAATTTTATAATTTCCTTAGGTTTTATGAGGCCTATTGATGTCCGATCAATTTCAAATTGATCGCTTAAACTTTCGATAGATGATGAAATGTGAGGGAGTATTAATTTATTTCTTTCGGCCCAATCAGGCTTCCCGTTGGAACCATTTGAACTGAGACTTTTATCTATCACTTTTAGTGAATTTATTTTTATTTTATAACTTTCTTTTCTACTCAGCTTTTCTCCAGCTTTGGCGCATTCCACTTCAATCCAATCATATTTTTCTATTGATTTGAAAATATATGTTTCATATGGAATCGGATACAGTCTTATCCATTCTCCTCCATCAGTTAGTCCAATCGTGCAAACAGTATTGCCGTGAGTTTTACTTTTTTCTGGATAGGCTTTTACGGTAACTAATATTTTTTTCTTTTCCCAAATCATAAATCCTCAACCTCTATCCCTTGAATCCTAAGCAATTCCGCTAAAATACCTCTATGGCAATACTCAATGTTCTTCTCAAAACACATTAGCGAAATCTTTTTATTTTCGCTGATTTTCTTTATTTCCTCTAATTGGCTAGTTCTTTCTTTTAAATCTTCTTTATATTTGTCAAAGAGATTTTTATAATCTTTAATATTTTTTAAGTCCTTCCGTAAATCAGAATCTATTCCTAATTCCGGCATATGCATATAATCGATATCTATATTATTTAGATATTTTTTTAATATATTTCCATGAAATCCAAATTTTCTGCTATATGCATTTTTTCTTACATCAATTAAAATATTAATTTTATTTTCAATTAATTCCTCAAGGAACTTATCTATTGATTTCCCTTCATATCCTATAGTTGTAACCCCTCTTGAATCACGAATATAATTTGCATTTTTCATGTAGAGACTAAAAATAGTATACTTGGGATGAGCATCATAAATATACTTTATCAGCTTATTGTCGTCAAAATTAATAAATTGCTGAGAATACATCCTTATTATATTCTTCGTTCTATTCTCTATCTGTGGCAATTCACTCTTAATTAAATCGACATTTTCATTCTCAATTAATACATATCCATCCTTTTCAAGTTTTGATAAATCATGATAAAGTGTGAATGAAAATGGACCATATTTATAGGGAATAAAGTCGTAAATCGAGGATCTTCTAGAAATTAGGAACATTAGCTTAACTAATCTAAGCTTAGAGATTCGAGAATTATTATAGTGAAGGAGAAAGATAATGCTCTTTTCTCCTGTGCTTAGCATAATAAATCTCTCCTTATTCTTAGTATAAGTCCTTTATCCGCACAGTGCGAAAGTAATCGAATAAGATACATTAAGCCGTCCACTTCATATATTAATTAATAAAAACGTTAATGATATAAAGGTTATCCCATCTTCTCCCTCACCGGCGCCAGGATCTCGTTCATGCACTCTGCGCAGGCCTTCTTGAGATCCATGGGGTGCAGGGCCCCGCTGACATAGTCCGCCTCCAAAGCCTCGTAATTCTGATAAGAAACATCCCCTCCGAACTTGGCCGGGCGTCGGATGGTCATGCCGGCTTCGATGCGGGGGAAGACGTGGTACTTGCAGATGGCCAGCACGGGATTGTTCTCCACCACTTTTGCGGGACAAAAGGCGCTCTTGATCTTCTTCTCCACTTCCTCAGCCGGCTCGTCCACAGCGATGTTGTTTCCCTTGGAGGAGGACATCTTCTCTCCATTCAGGCCGGCGATGAGAGGCGTGTGCATGCATACCGGCGCAGGCAGGCCCAGGCGGGGCAGCTCCTCCCGTGCCAGCATGTGAATCTTCCTCTGGTCAATGCCGCCCACTGCCAGGTCGATGTGCAGGTCGGCGATGTCGATGGCCTGCATGAGCGGGTAGATCATCTGCGAGACCATGGGGTTCTCCGCATTTCTGCTCACCTCGTCCATGCTTCGTCGGGCTCGGTTGAGAGTGGTGTTCCTGGCCATCTGCAGAATCTTGAGCATGTATTCCGGCTTGAGCTGATAGTCTGTGCCGTAGACAAACTCCGTCCTCTCCGGGTCCAGGCCCAGGGCCATGAAACAGTCCCGGTTGTAGTCCGCAATTTTTCGTACCTCTTCCAGGGTGCCCTTCTCGTTGAGGAAGGCATGCAGATCGGCCAGCAGGACGACGACGTCGAAGCCCGCCTTCTGCAGGTCCAGGAGCTTGTTGGCCGTGAGCATGTGGCCCAGATGCACCTTGCCGCTCGTCTCGTAGCCCACGTAAGCGCGCGGCCTGCGGCTTTGCTCCAAAAGGCCCTTAAGTTCGTCTACCGTCACAATCTCTTCAGTATTCCTCATCACCAGCTCAAGCTTATCCAATGCACATTCACCACCCTCCCAGAGGAATGGGGATGTATAATGCTTTTGGTTCATAGGAAAACAATTAATACTACCGGTGTTGATGGGCTGCCATGCATAGGCGTAATTTTAGCCTGCCGCGTCCTGCCTTAAGCCGCGAGAAGAATCTGGTCCTGATACTGCTGGCCGTTCTAACGGCGGTGCTTCTCTGGAACACCTTCTGGTGGATGATGCGCATTGTGCTCTTCGTAGTGGTAGTTTATGCGATTTATCAGATCTTAAAGCACTACATCTGAAGGATCCTCGCTGCAATCGTTTTACAGAATAAATCCACAGAGTCACAGAGCGCACAGAGGACGAACGCTGAAATTCAATCATAAGTAGGCGGACTCTTTTTGCCTGTTTGCTACAGTCCGGAGTGCTTCCTGCAATCCGGCCATAGTGCTCTGGCCTTTTCCAGATCCTCTCTGGTATTCAGATTAAAGAAGGTGAGAAGATCGGGATCCAGGGGGCGCAGCAGATCCACAAAAACGCGTCTGACGCATAACTCTTGCAGCGGTACATGAATTCTGCGCTCCGCTTTCTCTATGGCCCGCTCGCAAGCAGCTAGCATCTTCTCTCGGTGGTAAACGGAATGAAGCGGTTCAAAAAATCCATTGGGCTGCACGGGAACCGCCGCCTCATAGTCCTCTTCCTCGGCCAGCTCAAAGAGCCTCTCGATAACCTGAGGATTCAAAAAAGGCAGGTCGCATCCCGTGGCAAAGGCCAGACTGCCGCTCGCTTCCTTCATCCCGGCAGAGAGGCCCGCCACCGGTCCAAAACCAGCCACGCTGTCCCAGGTGAAGGCTATTTTTAGCTCAGGCTGGGTGGCAAAATCCGAGATTATCCCTTCCAGGCGCCCGGCATGAGCTTCACTCCTGGTCACTACTACTATCTCGTCTGCCGCCCGGGAGAGTTTCTCCACAGTCCAGCAGATGAGCGGCTTTCTCTCAAACTCCAGGAGCGACTTTTCCGCGCCCAGGCGGCGGCCGTTTCCGCCGGCCAGGATCACTGCCGAGCGCATAGCCTCCAGCCGCTCTCTTTGCAGTACTCTTCCAGAGCCCTCAGGAGGGATGCTTTGGGATCGGACTGCCTGACGTCGCTTCGCAGAACGAGGTGCTCCTTGCTCACAGATGCCGTACTCTCTCCGGCTTTTTCCAGGATGCTCTTGATGAGGGCCTCGTTCGCCCTTCCCCCCGCCCGGCCCACCTCTTCGTAGGCCAGCTTCTGGGTGAAGCGGTTGCCAAAGACTGTGCACCCCACGCCGTCCCAGGCTCTGATCCTCGCCTCGCCGCCTGCACCCTTTGCACCCGCACCCTCCGCGCCGGCGTCTTCCCCGCTCGTGATGTCTACCTGCAAACTGGCCCCAGGTGTGAGGTAGATCCTCCTACGCCGGGAGAGACGGGCCGAGATCTCTGTGACCTCTCCCACCAGCAAATCTCCCCGCCTCCAGACCTTCTCCCTGCCGTCGGAGATCTGCAAAGAGGCGCCAAGCTCTCTGGCTCTGTCTGCCAGCTCCTGGTCATTTTTAATCTGACCGCTGTAAAGCTCCTCTTCCAACTCGTGGCAAGAACCCAAAAAAGCGATGGCCCGTCGGTCGGCTCCGATTATTGCCTCCCGGCTGGCTGCCAGTGCGATGACCAGGGACATATCAATTCCTCTTAATTTGGTTTAAGTTCCGCAGTTCATATTCGTTGATTGCTTACCTGGCCTGGCTCTCTGTCGCCAAAACCGTCTGGGTGAGCAGCATGGCCACCGTGAGCGGCCCAACCCCGCCCGGAACTGGGGTTATGGCCGAGGCGATGTCCTTTACGGCCTCGTAGTCCACATCGCCCACCGTCTTGTCTCCTACGCGATTGATGCCCACATCGAAGACAATGGCACCGGGCCGAACCATCTCCTTCTTGATCAGGGCAGGAACACCTGCTGCTACTACCAATATCTCAGCATCTCTGGTGTGATCGGCCAGATCTCTGGTGAAGACGTGGCAGACCTGCACGGTAGCATTGCGGCTGAGCAGCATGGCCGCCAGAGGCTTTCCCACAACGTTGCTGTGGCCCACAATCACGGCCTCTGCACCCTCCAGTTTCTTGCCCAGCCGCTCCAGGGCATAGATGATGCCGCGCGGCGTGCAGGGCACGAGCCGCTCTGCACCCAGAAGAAGGGCGCCCATGTTCACAGGATGAAATCCGTCCACATCCTTCTCCGGCAAAATGCTCATCATGGCCCTCTGGGGGCTCTGGCCCTTGGGCAGAGGCAATTGAAGGAGAATGCCGTTTATGTCCGGGCGATCGTTCAGCTCCTGAATCTTGGTTATGGTCTCTTCCACCGAGCTATTCTCAGGAAGCATCACATTCTCGGATCGAATGCCTACCCGGGTGCAGGCGGAATGCTTGAGCCGGATGTACATCTGCGAAGCGGGATTTTCGCCCACCAGCACGGTGGCCAGGCCCGGCACAATTGCCCTCTCGGCCAGCTTTTTTACCCTCTGGGCTGTCTCGACCTCAACGTCTGCCGCCAGAGCTTTCCCATCGATTATCATGCCAGATCCGGATAGAGCGGAAACTGATCGCATAGCTCTCTGGCCTGTCTGCGAACGTCGGCTATCGTCTCCTCGTTCATAATATCGCGCAGCACCGTGGTAATCATATCGGCGATCTGCACCATCTCCAACTCCCTCATGCCCCTGGTTGTCATGGCGGGTGTGCCGATGCGAATGCCGCTGGTGACGAAGGGCGTGGCCGGATCGAAGGGAATCATGTTCCTGTTCAGGGTTATGCCCGCCCT
Source organism: Methanothrix sp. (assembly GCA_026394505.1). Classification (GTDB taxonomy): domain Archaea; phylum Halobacteriota; class Methanosarcinia; order Methanotrichales; family Methanotrichaceae; genus Methanothrix. The sequence goes on along the minus strand of JAPKYC010000170.1, from coordinate 1,577 downwards.
CTCTAAGGTTTCGTCGGCAACCTTGCCGGTGATGCCCTCTTTGATCAGCTTGACCATCATGAGGTGGTTGTCCGTGCCGCCCGAGACCAGATCGAACTTGTTTTCCAGAAGCCTGTCCGCCAGGGCGCGCGCATTCTTGACCACCTGGAACTGGTATTCCTTGAACTCGGGTGCCAGTGCCTCCTTGAAGGCCACCGCTTTTGCGGCAATGGCATGCATAAAAGGCCCTCCCTGGGTGCCCGGGAAGACGGATCGATCAATGGCTGAGGCAAGCTCCTCTTTGCAGATGATCAGAGCCCCCCTCGGCCCGCGCAGGGTCTTATGAGTGGTACTGGTAACGATATCCGAGTAGGGCACAGGCGTTGGATGCGCGCCCACGGCACACAGGCCCGCGATGTGAGCTATGTCGGCCATGACTAATGCCCCGACCTCGTCGGCAATCTCGCGGACGACTTTGAAGTCGATGGTTCTGGCATAGCTGGAGGCGCCCACCACTATGAGCTGAGGCTTGTTCTTTCTGGCAATGTCCGCCATCTCCGAGTAGTCGAGCATCTCCGTCTCGCGCGAGACGCTGTAGGGCACAATTTTGTACATCTTGCCCGAGAAGTTGACCGGGCTGCCGTGCGAGAGGTGGCCGCCGTGGGCCAGATTCATGCCCATGATGGTGTCGCCATGCTTGAGCACGGCAAAGTAGGCTGCCATATTGGCCTGGGTGCCGCTCACCGGCTGCACATTGACATGCTCTGCGCCGGCAAAGAGCTTCTTGCAGCGCTCGCGAGCCAGATTCTCAGCCACGTCTACATTGGCCGTGCCGCGGTAGTAGCGTCTGCCTGGGTAGCCTTCCGCATACTTGTTGGTCATGACGCAGCCCTGGGCCTCCATGACTGCTCTACTTGCGAAGTTCTCAGAGGCGATCAGAATTATGCTATTTCGCTGTCGCTCCAGCTCAGCCTGGATCGCGGCTGCGATTTCGGGACCTTCAACGCTTAAAGGTTTCAATCAAATCACCGGTATGTCATGCTATCAGGATTGGAGGAGATGCAATGAGGAGAGCAAAATAGATTATGGTGATGACACAGTTTTGTCGAAACCATAACTCTTTATTTGCTGGCGTTGCAGGGTATTGCTGGAAGGACATGAGATGCTAAAGCGTGCCAGGATTATTGCTGATTACCAGTTTGGCAGAGGTGCAGGAGAAGCACTCTTTCTCGAGGACACAACCTACAGCCTCTCCAAAACGCGCCGGCTGAGGTACCTCTACTCGGGAAAGGAGAGGATTGCCACGGTTCGGGCCAGCGACAACCTCTTGACGCTGAGCATGATGGGCGCAAGAAGGCTGCACGCCCTTTTCCAAAGACCGCATCTCCGAGTTGTGGCCTCAGACGATGCCGCGCCCTTCGTGGCCAAAGGCGGCAACCTCTTTGCCAAGCACGTTTTAGGCGTGGATGAGGAGATTCGAGCCGGGGAAGAGGTGCTGGTTGTGGACTCTCAGGACCTGCTGCTGGCCACGGGAACGACCGTGCTCGCGCCTGAGGAGATGCTACAGATCAAACGCGGGCTGGCTGTGCAGGCAAGAA
>JAPKYC010000048.1 GCA_026394505.1 Methanothrix sp. | reverse complement strand
CCATGCTGACCGATTCTACGATGTTTAAATTCAGCAAAAAGTAGGAATAGGGGATGTATACCAGGAGCACCATCAGACCGGCAACGACTGCCTGCTGCATCAGTGTATACTGCCTGAAGCGCAAAATAAGATCTGCATATTTCAAATTTGGAAAATTCACCACGGATCCAACACCTCGTCGATTCTTAGCATCCCTTTTCTATCCATATAAAGCCTTGTCCACCAGAGATTGGATAGCGGCGCTAAGATCAGAATATTCACTATCCATGTGATCGCGGAGAGGGGCTCGCCTCCTGTCCCCTCGCCCGTGGAAAAGGCGCCGCCTATCATCTGCAGGCCCGTGGACAAAGCTGCTACCACCAGCCAGAGGATTACCACATCAAACTTGTTATATCGGAAGAATTTTATGGCCACCAAGATGGCCTGCACGGGCCCCAGGCCCTCCACTACCAGGGCATAAGGCACCGCGACCAGAATCACCGACAGAGTCAGGACATAAAGGATGAGCAGGAGCAGGCCCACAGCCAGCAAGCCCATCGCCTGCGGATCCGCTTGCAAAGACCGCGTCCCCTGTGCCAGGGCCGGCAGAAGGAAGATCAAGCCAGCCAGTGTCAGGAGTCCCATCAGCAGGGTTGCCAGGAACATATTAAAGAAATGCCTCTTTCCGGCAGACCACATGGCACCAGTATCTGATTTTCCTTTCTCCAGAGCCTGCCTGGCCATGCCGATGGCTCCCGTCGTAAAGAATGCATCAACTAAGGATAAGAGCACGACCAGCGCGAAGAATAGTGCTGCGATCGGCAGGAACTTGTCCGTCTCCAGGCTGCTCAAAGACCCTTGCATCTGAGTCAACAGCTCTTGCATATCAGCAACATTTTGCAGCGTTGTGGCATTCATGCTCTCCATGGGCAGGGAGGTCATAAAGAAGGCTGCCAGGAAGGGCACGAAGATCAGCATAGAGACAAAGATGCTGAGCAGGAAGGGAATACACAGGTTTAAGTTGCTCCTCCAGACGCCAAATCCCTTGCCTATCATCTCTCCAATCTCTTCCATCTCATCCCTCCAACTCGTTCCAGATCGCATCGCCCACGTGGTGCAGCGACTTGACCGCCTTTCCCTCGCCCTTCATCTCCGTTCCCGCTACCAGGGCCCGGCCTATGGCCAGAGGCTTTTTATGCCTCTCCTCTACGATTACTACCAGGTCGCCGACGGCTATTTCCGGATCGGCGGAGACAATGCCAGGCTTCATGATGTCCGCTCCATTGACGACAAAGCGCACCGCGCCCGCATCTACTACTACCAGCCTCTTCGTCGGCGTAAGTTCAATGGCTCCGAGCACGGTGAAGAAGGGCTGCTCTTCCACAATCATCATCAAAGGCCGACCATCTACGAAGATGAGATCTACTCCCTCGTCGCTTATCGCCATCTCCAGTGATGCCTGGCGCAGGCGAGAAGGGTCGTCCAGGAAGGGCTCAATCTTTGCGATTACCTTCCGAGCGTCGCTTCCCTTGAGGTGATGCCTGGATTTTATCTTCATGCCCAACAGATATCCCGATAGGTTTAAATATGCAACGAGCACGTCTGGAATTTGAAGCCTTTTGCGGTTATCATCGCTGGAGAGAGGTTAATGGGTCAGAGACCGCTTGATATTCTGAATGAATCACTGAATGGGCCTGTCATA
>JAPKYC010000234.1 GCA_026394505.1 Methanothrix sp. | reverse complement strand
AAATTGACATCAAAGGAGAGGTTAGTTCTTTACGGTCTTGCCAGATATCCGGGGCTCAGTGACATAGATCTCGCTTCTAATATAGGCGTTGATCGCTCAACGATATTCAAGAGCAAAAGAAAGTTTAGAGATTGGAAACTCATAAAACTTTTAAATGTGCCTTCCGGAGAAGCTGTAGGTGCCGAAATCCTGACTTCCGTCTTCGTGAAATACAGTCCGACCGCTCCCTTCGAGGTAAGAAAGGGATCCCTATCTCACCAGAATTGGGTGAATTATCCCAATTGCGTCTCGCACATTGCTACAGATACCGATTCAGTATCAACGTTCTACTCCAGAAGTCTCACGGACTTCCGGGTGAACTTCGATCCTATCATTGATGAATACTACCGGAACGATTTTGTAGAGGATATCCATTACTTCCATTATCCCTTCCAGGTCTCCAGCTGCTCGGCTGATGCCGCCCTGGCGGTAAACGGCCTCTTTGATCTCACCAGATCCGATCTTCCTCTGGAGATAATACCGCCCAAGGCCGCTTTAACCGAGGACTCCCGCCTCACAGAGAAGGACAAGCTCACACTCTACGCCTTTGTGAAATATCCCATGCTCTCCGACCTGGAGCTTTCCAGGAGAACGGGCATCTCCCGGCCCACCATCTCCGGAAAGCGAACCAAGTTCTTCCAGAGCGGGCTATTGACTCGCGAGGCCTACGTGGATTGGCAGAAGATCTGCTGCGAGCTGATATCCTTTTATCATGTACGCATCAGGCACGGTCACGATCGCGAGGATCTTTCCCAGGTCTACCAGGCCTTCCGCAGGATCGGAGCGCCTCTGTTCAGCTATCTGCAGCCGGGCGAGATCTTCGGCGCCTTCCTGTCCACAGGCTACCCGGAGCTTAAGAGCCGCATGGATAAGGAGCTTCGCGCCCTCTCTGCCCAGGGCCTCATCGAGGAGCGGCCCATGCTTGTGATCATGCCCCTCGCCGAGATCAAGGCCAGCAAGATCGATTACGCGCCCATGGTGGCCAAAATGCTGGATGTGAGCAAGGAGATCTGAAGATTGCATCGCCCCGCGAGATTGCAGTAGTCTGCTCTCGGGCAGACCCGGCAAGCCTTAATATTTATGAGCGTCTACTGGAGCTACAGTCCTGGCAGTGCAAGGAGGGCTACAGCTCTTACGGACGGCTGCGTCTGATAATTCACGATGAAAAGCAGTCGCGGCTAAGCGGCCTGGATGATCGGCTGGCCGATTTAGGGCTGCAGCCGGAGATGGTGGTCTTTGCCAGCCGGCATGAGGCAAAAGCCGGTTTGCCATGGCTGGGAGGGCACTTCACGGGCATGCTGGAAAACGGCCAGGGTCGGCTTTCTGCTGCAACACCTGGCGGCCTCCGCTCTTTTTTGCATAACATTGCCCTTCCCGGCTTCGCGATATCTGCCGAGGCCACCCATCACGGACCGGTGGACTTGAAGACGCCCTGCTTCTTTGCCGAGATCGGCAGCACTTTAAAAGAATGGCAGGACCCGCAGGCAGGGGGGGCGGTAGCCAGGGCGATTTTAGCCCTGGAGGCGAAGGAGCTGCCTGTGTTTTTGGGCTTTGGCGGCGGTCACTATGTGGCCAGGCAGACGGATCTCATGTTCAAGGCGGCTGTGGCCTTCGGGCATCTTTTCTCCAATTACCAGATGGCGGGAGTAAATCGCGAGGTAGTGGAGGAGGCATGCCGCAAATCGTTAGCTACCCATGCCTATCTTGATAGAAAGTCCCTGCGCTCCGAGGAGAGAAAAAGAATTGAGAGGATTTTAGCTGAGCTGGACCTGCCTGTGCTGAGAAGCCGGGAGATTCGAGCCAAATTCCCACTGCCGGAAAAGGATCATGCGCTATTGGCCAGACAGGGTGCTGGAGAAATGCAAGAAGAATAAGTCCTATGCCATAGCCCAGGAGCGGATGGATGTGTTCGGTGGAGGATGAACGGATTGATCATCTATCGAAATCTATTTACGGACTCGGACTTAGAGGAAAATTAAAAGGATGGATAAAATGAGCGGTTCCGATGATAAGATCCATGCCGGTTTCAACCAGTTTAAGAAAGCTTTCAGGGACCACTGGGAAAACGGATTAAAAGGGGAAGATCCGTCGCACTATCTGCTGAGATTTTACTCTGTAGAATGCGGATTAAAATCAATGATAAATATAAATTCTCCCCGGGAAATTCATAGATCGCACGAAGCTTGGCGGTATGGAGTGAAAATGGACCAGACAAAAGAAAAGCTCCTGCTTGAGTGGTTTGATAAAGCTGAAAAATATATTAAGGATTACTTACAGGAGGCAATATGATGATCCCGGATAATATTAGCCTCTTTACCTGGCTTGACGTTGAAGAGGTCCTTGTAAGATTGAGTCAAACAGAAGACTGGCCAAAATGGTTGCACTATGCTCGGACATATTGGGACCAGCTTTCGCTAAGCATAAGACCAGGCAAAACTGAGGACGCAAAAAAATGGCTTGCCAGTGAATTTGCACCCAGATTTAATGAAGAAAAAATGGAAATTGAACTGGAACGAGATATCGATAACGAACCCAGAGTACTTCCTGTCTATCTGGAAGAGACTGAAGAGGAACTTGGGAGACTTCGAGTCAAGCCATCATTTTCCAGGCCGTCTGCAATTCGACGAACGGTGCTGGAAGATCAACCAGAAGATGAGATCAAGCCGCCCGTAGTAGCTTTTCATTCGTTTAAGGGCGGAGTGGGAAGGACCGTCCAAGCGCTTGCATTGGCCATGGCTTTAGTCGAGAAAAGAAAATTCAAAGTCCTTCTAATTGATGGGGATCTGGAAGCCCCAGGCATTTCCTGGCATTTTATGGACAGAATGCGCCCACCTATTTCGTATGTGGACCTTCTTTCGCTGATACATGGAGACCCCGATGCAAAGGCAACAAAGAGCATTAGGTTAGCGGCAAATCGATTAAGAGATGCCTCAGCTAATGGCATCTACATCATGCCGGCCTTTCGTTCGATGGATAAATTCATCTCCCTTGATATCAAACCCGAGCATCTTGTCCAGGGATCAAAAGATAAATACATCCTGACTCGCTTTTTATCCAAGCTGGGAGAGGAACTAGGTGTAGATTTTGTAATCATCGATCTTAGAGCCGGCCTCTCTGAGATTTCAGCGTCCCTTCTTCTCGATCCGAGAGTATACCGTGTTCTGGTAACAACTCTAAGTGCTCAATCCATTAATGGTACGAAATTACTGCTACAGTTACTGGCAAGAGAGGCTCCATCGAGAAGATCTGATCAGCCCTTGCCATCCTTGATTCTCTCGCAAGTGCCCGGAGATTATCCTTCTGGTGAATTGGACAAGCACAAGAAGGAGATTCTAAGTGCTTTGGAAAACATGTGGGTGCCATCGGATGATAATTCCAATGATGAGCCTACTGCGATTTGCACCGTTACTGCTTTCGATAAAGACCTGGCAGTTCTTCCCGAGTCATGGGATAAGGCCGTAGGGCTTATTAAGAAATCTAGATTCTCGGACGACCTGGCCGAGATCCTGGATTGGCTTCCTAATGTTACGCAATCTGTTTTTGGATTGGAAGAAAAACGAAGATCTCTTTCGGAATATGCTAATAACATTATCTACGCAGAAGCCGGAAATGTTACTGACTACCTGAGGATACGTCCTTTGAATAGGCTTGTATCCGAATTCAGTACGAGGGTTCCAATAGCTGTTGTTATCGGTGCAAAAGGCTCAGGAAAAACATTAACCTACCTTCAATTGGCCCGTTCAAAGGAATGGAGTCGTTTTGGATCGGATGGCTCTCGAAATATTCAGACGAATGCGGTTATCGTTCCGGTTCTTAAGCCTGCAATTCTAGAACCGGACGCTATGGCCCTCGTGAATGAAGCAAAGAATAATTCGGCCAAAAACCTTCGCCTATCCATACCATATAGTTGGGAAGACGTACATGATGATATCCGAGATCGCATTCAAGAGGACGCCCATGAGAGCAAATGGCGGGACTACTGGCTTGATTATATCGCTTGGAGTTCAGGATTCGAGGTAAAGAAACAAGGAGCTGGACGTAGATTCCCAGATTACCTTCGTGAAAAGAAATTAAATGTAGTCGCAATTATCGACGGCTTGGAAAATTATTTCTTGAAGCTTTCTTCTGATGAAAACGAGCAGACCGCGGTGAGGTCTTTGCTGCAAGATGTTCCTAATTGGCTGGAACAGCAGGTTTCGCGTCCCTTGGGCATACTTATCTTCATCCGGAAGGATATGGTATTAAATGCTCTTCCCCAAAATTCGTCTCAGTTTATTGCTGTATACCGGAATTACGAATTAAATTGGAGCAGCGTTGAAGCTTTGCGTTTATTCGCGTGGATCTCAATGAAGGCAAACGCATTGGAAAGTGAAAAAATTAATATGTTGCAGGATATGGAAAAGGAACAATTAGCTCAGGTACTAATTCCTCTATGGGGGCGGAAACTGGGCCACGAAAACTCCAGAGAAGCGATCACTGCTAACTGGGTAATTTACGCTCTAACAGATTATAATGGCCAGCTCCAGGCCAGAGATGTTGTCAGATTCCTCAGTCTTGCTTCAGGCAAATCCATGGGCTCTTCATTGGATGATCGTGTCCTTGTTCCCCAAGGTATGAGAAAATCATTGCTTCCTTGCAGCCAGCAAAAGGTAAAGGACACTGGTGACGAGAACCGGGACCTTGCGCGGGTATTCGATAAGATAAAAGAGATATCTGACGACAAGAAGCTCATTCCTTTTAGTCGAAAAGATCTGGAGGTTGAGCCAAATGATCTCGAGCTCCTTGAAAATAGCGGAGTAATCCGGCGAGAAGGAGAAGAATACTACATTTGTGAGATCTTCAGATGGGGCCTTGGCTTTGGACTTCGGAAAAGGGGCCGACCTGGCGTAATCGACGATGCTTTGCGTTAAGCGTGCTTTGCGGGTATGTGTTTAGCTCCCACTTATGCTCCTTAAAAATTGCCATAAAATGTGTTTAGACCAGAAAAACCAAATAATATGACGATAATACTCGTTCATTAGGAGTATGCACGAAGGAGAAACAATCAAGCAACTTCAAGAGCGGATTAAACAATTAGAGCTCGATAATGAGTTGCTTAAGGCAAGAGCAAGTGATAATGAGCAGCTTCAGGCAAAGATCCGGGAGCTTGAAGCCCGACTAGCTCAATATGAGAATGCACATACCCCACCAAGTCTAAGACGTGGCCGAAATCGCAAAAAAGATCAGGATAGGAACAACAAGGGTAAGCCCGGCCAAAAAATCGGGCACAAAGGCGTAACAAGACCGTTTACCACTCCGGATAGGCAAGTAGAAGTAACCGCCGATCGATGCCCGGATTGCGGTGCAGATCTTGGCTCTCCAATCCGAACAGAGTCAAGGATTATTGAAGAAATCCCCGAGCCTCAGCCTATCATCGTCACTGAATACAAAATTGCCCATTACAGATGCCCCAGTTGCCGGAAGGAAGTTGTTGCAAGCGATCCAGGCTGTCCGCATGAAGGCAAATTCGGAAACAACGCAATTGCGTTGGCGACGACACTAAAATACGAAGATAGACTACCTCACAGAAAGGTCCAAGAAACCCTGAAACGACTGTTCGGGTTGAAAATATGTCCTGCTACGATACTCGATTTAACTCGTCGCGCCGCTGATGCGGTTCGATCCGAATACGATTCGATTTTAAGCAAGATTCGCAGTGCTCCGATCCTGTATGTAGATGAAACATCAATTCATGTCCAGGGAGAAACGCATTGGATCTGGACTTTTTCCACGCCGTCTGAGACCTTTTTTGTGATTCGGAAGAGCCGAGGCATGAAGGTTCTCGTGGAAGTCTTGACGCGGAGATTCAAGGGAATAATCGTATGCGACGGATGGCAATCGTATGTCAGGTTCACAAAACGCTTGCAGCGATGTTGGGCACATCTACTTCGAGAGTCGAAAGAAATCTCTGAGAAGTTCGAGGAAGCTATTCCACTGCACAACATGCTCAAAGAGCTTTACGAAATACTGACCGAAGCCCTGGAAAAAAATCCTCCGCCGAAAGTCAGAAAGATTCTATGGCGATTGGCGCGAAAAGCGCTCCGGAACTGGATCACGAAAGAGTACTCTATCGAGAAAGTCCAGAAATTCATAGGGAAAATCAAAAACGGGTTTGACTTCTGGTTCACGTTTATCATCAATCCAGGTGTAGAGCCGACCAACAACAGAGCAGAGAGATCATTACGACCCAATGTTGTTTCGAGAAAGATCTTGGGCACTCTACGTAATGAGAAAGGGACCTCGATTCATGAGCGAATCATGACGACACTGGCAACATGGGGACAGAAAGGACTGAATAGTCTCCAAATGCTAACGGCGAAGCTAGCGAGCTAAACACATACCTTTGCGGCAAAGAAGAATACGATTTATTGTGAGACACATTATTAATTTAAGAGGGTCACCATGTCCAAAAAGAAACCAGATTCTATTCCCATCAAAATGCAGCCCGCCTACGACGAAATAGTAGCCCTGACCGATGCCGTCTGCGGCGAGCATCTGGATGAAGAGTATGCAGAGCTTGCCCGCAAAATGGCGGCAGCCCTGGCGAGAAAAAGGCCCTCGCCACTTGAGAGGGGCAGAAAGGATGTCTGGGCGGCGGCAATTGTCTATTCCCTGGGCAATGTCAACTTCCTCTTCGATAAATCTCAGGTGCCCCACATGAGGACAGGCGAGCTTTCCGACCTTTTTGGAGTTAATCAGAGAACCGCTGCCGACAAGGCCCGACAGATCAAGGATATCTTTAAAATGTGCCAGATGGATCCCAAGTGGTGGCGACGCTCTAAAATGGAGTCGAATCCTCTCGCCTGGTGGGTTATGGTTAACGGTCTGGCGGTGGATGCCCGCGTACTGCCCCTGCCTATCCAGGAGGATCTCGTTCAAGCAGGGCTCATTCCATTTGTCCCTTCCAAAAAAGAGGCTGTGCAAAAGGATGCTAAATGAAGGAATTGACTTTTGCTCCACTAGCTATTCTCGTTCTGATTCTCCTTTTCTCCTGCTCCAGCCTTAATGAGGCAAAGGATGCCCCCTCTAATCCCAATGATGCCGCTATAGCTTGGTTTCCCAGAATAGACACGGCGATCCTTTCGGCCTCTGAAAACGTTGATTTTATCCCCAATTTGAAGGCCTACCAGCAGACGACCGACTATACCTGTGGCCCGGCTGCATTGCTTTCTCTGGCTAAATTCTACGGATTGCCTGATATTGAGGAAAACACAAAAACTGAAATGCAAATATCTCAAGAATCTGGCACAAGAGATTTTAATTCATCCCAGCCGGGGACTAAACCGCAAGAGATGGTTGCCTGGCTTGAGAAGAATGGCTTTTCTGTGCAACTTGAGTTTGAGGATAAGGGAGACAGCACTGCATTAAAGCGGCTGCGCGACAATATTCATAACGGCATTCCAACCCTGGTGGAATGGATAGATCTTAGCGGACACTGGGCTATAGCCGTTGGATACGACTATCGCAACGCAAGCGATCCGTGGGATGATGTCCTAATTCTGGCCGATCCTTATGATAGGTATGATGATTATTGCGACGGCTACTCCTTCGTGAATGCCAATCGCTTTTACTGGATGTGGTTTGACGCTCTGTATTTCGACAATATCACCTGGAGAACCATGATCACTGCCACCCCCAAGGAGCCTTTCAGGCAGAAGTCAAGCTAGATTTTCGCGCCTGCTCAGGATAAAGAGGAAGCAAAAGGCGGTTATCTCGTCATGAAATACTCCTTGTAAAATACTTTAATATAAATTATTTGTTAATCTATCTTACTATTATCTGGATTTATTCCAATATTTTCCGGCAAAAAGAGGTATAATTACAAAAAAGATTTATACTATAAGAACGCCATAACAGTATATCAAAATAAATTGAGTTTTGATACCAACTGAGTGGTAAAAAATGCTAAAAAATTCAGGGAACTCCCCCGCAAACAGCTTCTCTGCCCTGCAGGAGAGAGCACTTGATCTCATCGGCTCACGAGGAAACGGCCTGTTTCAGTCGGAGCTGCGGCGGCTTATGTCCATCGACAGCAGCAAGTGCTCTAAGATTGTGTGCAAGATGCAAAGCTCAGGACTCATCTACCGGGAGAAGGTTCCCGCCAGCAGCACCTATCTGATAAAGCTCACCCGCCCCGCCCAGGAGATCTCTTTTGACAAACCTGCTCGCCGCAACATCGATAGCTACTTAACTGAGATCTATCTGCTCTATCTGGTGCGCGGCATCTCCGGCTAGGGGCCGCAGGGGCTAATCCAATTGAGGGCATACTGGGAGATCTTGCGTCCTTTCAACTGCATAATGGCGGCAGCGGCAGCCATCATCGGCCTGGCTATAGCCGGGGGCCTGAAACCTGGGGCGACAGCACTCATCTTTCTTACGGTTTTCCTGATTACAGGTGCCGGAAACGCCATCAATGATTACTATGATCGTGAGATAGATGCCATAAACAGACCCAAGCGGCCCATTCCCAGCGGGCGCGTCAGCGCGCTGGCGGCTTTTTATTATTCTCTGGCCCTCTTTGCCGCAGGCTGCCTTTTCGCCGGGCTGGTTAATCAGATCTGCCTGACCGTGGCCGCCTTCAATTCTGTGCTCCTGTTTCTTTACGCTTCCCACCTCAAGGCCACGCCGCTGGCCGGGAACATCTCTGTCGCCTTTCTCACCGGCTCCGCCTTTCTCTTCGGTGGCGCATCCGCGGGCACGACTGGCCTTCTAGCTAACAAGGTTCCCTTTTTGCTCTCCTTTCTGGTCAGCATGAGCCGGGAGATCGCCAAAGACAGTGAGGACATGGCCGGCGATCGGGCGGGCGGTGCGCGCACGCTGCCCATCCTGGCAGGCGAGCGCACCTCTGCTGCGCTGGCGGCGGCCTTTGCCCTGGCGGCGGTTGTGCTTGGCATCTATGCGCCCTTCGGCAGGGCCTATCTGGTAATAGTAGTAGTAGCGGACCTGTTCTTCCTAATCTCCGTGCTGAAGATCGCCCGCGGGGACGCAACGGGATCGCAGAAGGCGCTGAAAAAGGGAATGGCAGTGGCACTGGTGGCTTTTCTGGCGGCTGCCCTGCTGCAGATGAACCAGTCGATCTTTTGAGCATGGATTAGCTGAGGACTGACATGTAGAGTCCTGAAAGTATTTCGCACCTGCTCAGATTCCATTTCGTGTGAATAATTCATATTTCCTCTCATGGTCCAAACAACCTGTTGCCAATAGCAAAATACATCTCCAGGCGCATCTTTCTTCTGAATGCCCGTTCTGGGGTTTCGAGATGCTCAAACTCCAGACTACCATGCGGTCTGTTGTTGTACCACTCCTTAAACTCCTCAAATGAAGAAAATGCTAATCGATGCCTTTTATATTCGCCAAACCATCGTTCTAGCTTTCCATTTGTCTGAGGATGCTTAACCCTCGCCAGGATTGGTTTTATGCCATGTTCTTCAAGGTGTCTCTTGAATTCACTATCCCATTTGCCGTCTTCA
>JAPKYC010000169.1 GCA_026394505.1 Methanothrix sp. | reverse complement strand
CCCGGAAATACATTTTTCATGGGCAGAGAGGTGATCTGGGCGATGAAGGTTCCGAGCAAGGTTTTAGGCGAAATGATGCGGGAGGCTCCCGCATACTTCAGGAACCTGGATCTGGTCAGATCGTCTACCAGAGCTATGATCTCGATATCCGAGATCTCCCGCAATGTTAAAATGACCTCGGCATTCAGTTCATCATTTTCGTTGGCTATGAAGAGCCGGGCGGAGCTGATGCTCGCTCTTCGTTGCACCTCTGCCTGGGAAGGATCTCCCCAGAGCACGGGATAATTCTTATAGATTCTTCTGGCTGCGCTCTCTGAGCGCTCTATGATCAAAAAGGGTATCTTCAGCAGAGAAAATCTCTCAGCCAAAGTCTCCACAATGGGATTGTATCCGGAAATAATTATATGGTCGTTCATCTTCTCCGGGGCGGAAGAGGGAGCGGCCCGGATCATGCGCTCCAGGTTGGGAGTTATGCCCAATGGAACCACCACTGACCAGAGAATGGCAATTCCGGAGAGTGAGACCAAGATAGTAAAAAGATACCCTAATCCGCTTCTAAAGACGATATCACCGTAGCCCAGCGTGGTCATGGTCACCACCACCCAGTAGACGGCCGTGGCAAGGTTGACATTCTGGTGCTGGCCCTCAGATCTCATCAGCGCCATGAAGGCGAGGCTGTAAATCAGCATAACAAGAAGCAATGAGAGAGCGAGCCGGTAGACTTTGCGCAAGTGAGACCCCTTATGCGAATAAATCCTCAAGAAAGCGGATAAACTTAACGCTTAAGTAATCTGATAAATTTCTCTATTTGTCGCTGCATGTGGCTAATGAGATGGTCAAATCGCTCGCGATCTTCGCCGGCCAAAGCCACGATCGCACCCTTCCATCTTCCGCCCTCAAGCCCCGCCTCGGCAAATTGCAGCTCGAATGTCTGCAAGCCATTCGGCGCGGTCTTCGTGTCCATCATATACCACCAGAGCACAATCCATCCCCGTTCTCCGGCTATTTGCAGCAGCTTCTCCGCGAGCCGTACATCTTCAGGATCAATGTAAGGAGGATCGATGAAAAGGAGGCCTGGCGGAGATCTGCGAAGCTGGGATCGCACTCCGGCAAAGCCGTCTCCCTGGTGAAAGATGATTTTAGCCGGCGGAAAAGATCCGGCGGACTTTGCCGCTTGGGAGAAGCCCTCCCAAGAGCTTGCGACATTCGAATCATTGTCCCAAACATCGGCCTCTAAATTTGCCCTCTTCTTCTTTGCCAGTTCATAGATGAGGCGGGTGGATCCAGGATAGAGTGAAGGTCCTGAAATCGATTCCGAAACCGGTCCAGAAACCAGCTTCGAAACCGGTTCTGAACAGGGGACGAAAGACGGGCTTTCGAGATTCAAATCAGCCAGGATATCAAAATAGCAAAAATTTCTGAGGGAAGGAGGAAGCGGCCAGATCTTGCCTATTCCGCCCTCCCAATCACCGGGCGCTCTCAGGGCATAATGGGGGCGTCCCACATGGCTTTCTGCATAGACCAGGCTGCCGTCGGGGTCGAGGAGGCAATCTGCCGTCTCCAGCAGTAGGAAATGCTTCCAGACGTCCCCAGCATTGCCCGCATGCACTCTGTGATCATAGTGGCCCATTCATGCCAATAGTCTCTCACTCTTTGTACATCTTCTTGGCGATATTGAAGGCCTGAGCCGGGGTGGCCGTGGCGATCTTCTGGGAATCGTCAAAGGACGCCTTGGAGGCGGCAGCCGTGGCCGCTGCTGTACGGAGCAGCTTCTTGTCCACCTCGTTGGTTAGCCAACGGGCTCCACCAATTCCCACCATGACGGCTCCGGCAATGGATGAGATGGAGACGGTTATCTCCTCCGTTCCCATTCCGGAGGATGCACCCCAGACAGCCACACTGCTGAAGGCTCCGTAAAGGCCCCAGGAGATGAAGGCGGCCACTGCCCCCAGAAGCGCGTTGCCGGCAAAGCCGGGGCGGATTATGGTGACATCGCCCGCCGTCTCCTCGCTGGGCCTGACAAAACCGTTGTCGCTCACCAGTGCATTGACAATTCCGCCTACAGCGCCGCTTAGCATGACTATGCCGATAGGTATCAACATTGACGTTTTATCCTCCCCCTTCATTCAAGTCGATTGATTCAAGTCGGATTCGGGAAAGCTGCATCCATCCCCTCAGACGGTTGAAGAAGATCCGGATCTCTTGCCATTCTTTATTTCTTAATAATTTTTTTAACAATGATTTGCAGCAATACTATTTGAACTTTGTGTCTCAAGTGGCTTGATCAATATGAAATATAGCAATTATTTGGCCTGGTTCATTCTAATTATAGTAATAATACTAATATGATTGTTTATCAATTAGCGAGGACAACCTTGCACAAATGTTTTATCTTCAAGAGTTGCTTGCAGAGACCAGATGAAAGATTTTTTCATCAGCTACAACAAAGCTGATCGCCAGTGGGCGGAATGGATCGCATGGCAGCTTGAGGAGGCAGGCCACTCTGTAGTAATCCAGTGCTGGGATTTCCTGCCCGGCTGTAATTTCGTGCTGGAGATGCATGAGGCAGCCAAAGCCGCTGAGCGGACCATTGGAGTTTTGTCCCCCAATTTTCTGGCATCGATGTTCGCTCAACAGGAGTTCGCGGCCGCCCTTGTTAGAGATCCAACTGGCGAGAAGAGAAAATTATTATTAATACGAGTCCAGGATTGCCAGCCAGACGGCCTTTTGGCTGCAATCAATTACCTCGATCTGGTGGGCCTTGATGAAGATGCGGCAAGAAAAAAAATACTGGCAGTCGCTGGGGGCAAGCGTCTGAAGCCCAGCTCTCAGCCCGGCTTTCCCAGCACCCACGCAGAGATGCAAGGGCCGCGCTTTCCCGGTGCTCTTCCGCCCATCTGGAATGTGCCGCACCTGCGCAACCCCAACTTCACAGGCCGCGAGCAAATGCTGAATGATCTTCACGCCGTTCTGAATTCCGGTCAGACTGCTTCATGGCTACAGGCTCTCACCGGCTTAGGTGGGAAGGGCAAGACAACACTGGCCCGGGAGTTCGCTTACCGCTACCAGGCTGATTATGATCTGATCTGGTGGGTGCGCGCTGAAGAGCCTGCAAGCATAACCATGGATTATGCCGGCCTGGCAGCAGCCCTGGGTCTGCCCAAAATGGATTCTCCAGACCAGGTTGTGAATGCTGTGAAGGGCTGGCTGGGGCAGAATCGGAAATGGCTGCTGATCTTTGATAATGCCCAGGATCCGGATGCCCTGAATAGGTTTCTGCCCCAGGGAGGCGGCGGCCATGTGCTCATCACCTCTCGCAATCCCAATTGGGGAAGCTTAGCCAGCTTGCTGCCGGTTGATGTTTTCGAGCCTACCGAAGCAGTTGACTTCATTCGCAGGCGAACCAATCAGGATGATCACTCCTCAGCACAAGCCCTGGCCACGGAGACCGGAAGACTGCCCTTGGCATTGGAGCAGGCAGGAGCTTACATCAAAGAGAGCGGAATAAAACTATCAGATTATCTGGCACGATTTCGCAAAAACAGAGCGGAGATTCTCAAACGCGGCAAGCCGACTGATTATCTTGATACCGTTGCCACAACCTGGAACATCTCTTTTCAGGCTGTGAGAACGAAGTCTCCGGCAGGCGCTGATCTCCTCGTCCTTTGCTCGTTTCTTGCACCCGATGATATTCCACGATCAATGATCGCCGCAGGTGCAGAGCATTTTCCAGAGCCCTTAGCCTCGGCAGCAGCGGACGAGCTGGAGCTTGATTCTGCCATGGCGGAGCTGAGGCGCTACTCGCTGATCACGGGAGTTGGAGATAACTTTTCCATGCACCAACTTGTGCAGGTGGTGGTGCGAAGTTGGCTGGCAAAGGATGAGCTAAAGAAGTGGTCAGCAGCTTCCCTGGATATGCTGAATGGTGCATTCCAATTTGATGAAAATAGCCAGAAAAGCTGGGAAGAGTGCGCGCCTTTGTTGCTTCATGCTCTGGCCTGCGCCGGATACGCTGAGGTGCATGGCGTAGCATCGGAGATTATTGCAGAGATTCTGAATAATGCTGGCAGCTATCAGCGTCATTTCGCAGATTTCGATGAAGCCAAGAGCTGCTTCGAGAGGGCTCTCGCCATCGACGAGAAGGCCTTTGGGCAGGAGCACCCCAGCGTGGCCAGAGATGTCAACAACCTGGGCGCAGTGCTGCAAGATCTGGGTGATCTGGCGGGCGCAAAAAGATGCTACGAGCGATCAATCAGAATATTGCAGAAATTCCTGGGGGACGACCACCCGCTCACAAAAAAAGCGAAGGCTAACCTGGATGCATTGGATTCTCAAAAATTCTGACGCCTCCTTTGTGTGTGCCAAAATATATACACACTTATCTCGGGCAATGAAACCAGAACTTTGGAGCCTCCGATCTTGAAGATCCTCCTCATGGGCAACCCCAACGTGGGCAAGAGCGTCATCTTCTCCCGCCTCACCGGGATCGAGGTCATCTCCGCCAATTACCCCGGCACCACTGTGGAGTACACGGAAGGGCGCATGAAATTGGGCGTGCAGATGGCCACCCTAGTGGATGCTCCCGGCGTCTACTCCCTCGATCCAACCACCCGGGTGGAGGAGGTCAGCCGCAAGATCTTCTTGAAGGGCGCGGATGTGGTGGTGAACGTCATCGATGCCACCAATCTGGAGAGAAACCTCAACCTAACCCTGCAGATTCTGGAGAGGGGTGTGCCAACCGTGGTGGCCCTCAACCTCTGGGATGCCGCAACCAGAAAGGGCATCGAGATCGATGTGACAGCCCTGGAAAAGGAATTGGGCGTCCCCGTAGTTCCCACGGTGGCCGTGAGCGGCCAGGGCATCCGCGACCTGGTGGGGGCCCTGGCCAAGGCGAAGACGCCCCCCATCATGCACTTTGCCTCCCCGGACCAGCGCTGGGCTCGCATCGGCGAGATTGCGGCCAGGACGCAGAAGGTCATGCACCGCCACCCCTCCCTCTTCGACCAACTGGAGGATATCTCCATCAAGCCGCTGACGGGAATTCCCATCGCCATGCTGGTGCTCTATTTATCCTTCAGCCTGGTGATTGAAGCGGGAGAGCTGCTGCAAGTTAGAATCACCGACCCTATATTCATTGCCTACTCTCAGCTAATCAGCGGCGTTGTAGAAAGCCACATCAGCTCGCCATTGCTGCGTGAGATCCTGATCGGAACGTCTCCTGAGCTGCTCAAGTCCTTCGGCATTCTCACCACCGGCCTCTATATTCCGTTAGGGGTGGTCCTGCCCTTCCTGATTCCATTTTACCTGGTGCTGGGCGTCCTGGAGGACATCGGCTATCTTCCCCGGCTGAGCATAATCTTGGACGCATTCATGCACAGGATTGGTCTACATGGGGCGGCCATCCTGCCCTGCGTCCTTTGCATGGGCTGCAGCGTGCCGGCCGTCCTCTCCGTGCGCATCCTGGAGTCGCCCAAGCAGAGGTATCTGGCGGCCACGCTCATGACCATGGCCATCCCCTGCGCCTCGCAATCGGCCATGATCTTCGGCATGCTGGCGCCCTTTGGCCTGAGATACATTCTTGCCGTCTACCTGTCCCTCTTCATCACGTTCGCAGTCACAGGTTTCCTGCTGCACAGGTTTATCGGCGGAGAGTCTCCCGAGATCTTTTTAGAGATCCCCCCCTACCGCATGCCAAACTTAGGCTCACTGCTCAAAAAGACCTTCATTCGCATTCGCGAATTTTTGAAAGAGGCCGTGCCTTACATTGCTTTGGGCATGATAGTGATGAACTTATTTTATCTCTCCGGCTTAATGCATCTCATCGGCGAGGCATTGCGGCCGGTCGTGTCCGGACTTTTAGGGCTGCCCAGTGATGCCGCTACGGCATTGATCATCGGTTTTTTGAGAAAAGATGTGGGGATCGGCATGTTTGCGCCTCTGGATATGACGGGGGCGCAGCTGGTGGTCGCCTCTGTGGTGCTGGCCATGTATTTCCCATGTGTGGCCACCTTCATGGTGATGCTGAGGGAGCTGGGCGTTTCGGGAACCCTGAAATCCGTGGCATTGAGGCTAGTGGCGGCGCTTTTAGTAGGAACTTCTTTGCACTTCCTCCTGGCCTGAGGCGAACAATTGGTGGCATTATTGTCACGGCGTCTGTCGCGATGCCCTAAGAAATTCGATCCGGCTTAGGATATGATCATTTTCCAATAAAAAGCACGGCCAGGATAGCGCGTCTTTTTGACCTATTTCTTTTCGATAATTATCTCGGCGAATCGCAGTCAAACAGTACCAAAAATTTATACGTAATGAATAGCGATTATCGATTGGTGATGAAAAGTAACGCCGTTTTGGCCCATTTAGCCGTCAATTGTTCGGGCCCAGAATAAAGCAATATTATTGTGAGGAAACATGAAAGCCGACCATCTATTATTTCGGATTGCTATAGCCACTCTCCTCCTTTGCAGCATATCTTTGGGAGGATTGGACCAATCCGGAAATTCTGATGCAACGAATCTGACTATATCCGAATTTAGCGCCCTGGTCCCGGCAAATAATCTGGAAGGCGCCTTTGTTGATACCGGCGCGCCGCTGGCGACTTCAGAAGATACGGGAACGGAGATTGCCGCCTACACCGAGCAGGCCCCTCCTATTACGGATCTGAAGAAGCTCATGCCTTCTGCAGTTCTTAAGAGTCCGCCCAGGTACATGTACTACAACGGTGATTACCTGGCCTGGAACGACTTTTCCGCCACCTTCCCCCGCAATAATCCGGGCCTGTGGATAGAGAGAGCCGTGAGCTGGACTTTCTATGCCACACTACCCTGGGGCGGATGGACGAGAGAGCTGATCTACGTGCCGCAGGCGTCTCCCGTTACCATGTACGAGATATATCCCAGCGGATATGTCCTGGGATATAACCTGGGATTGGTGCAGCCCGGCTATTATTACATCTGGTACTATGCCGATACTCCCGGCAGGCACCGCAGCCTGTTTGCTACCAACAGCGCGTACAGCAATGCCGTCATCATCGATGTCTATGCGGTAGGCAATTATATCAAACCCAATCCGCCAACCCCAAGTCCTAAAGAGCAGTGCGAGAAGAAACCCTATTGCCACTGGGTGAATAATCAGTGTCTCTGCACCATGCCTCCACTTACTGAAAAAGAGAAGTGCGAGCAGAGCGCTAACTGCGCCTGGGTCAATGGCCAGTGCAACTGCTTCATGCCCAAGCCTGACCCGGAACAAGAAAAGTGCGAGGCTAATCCACTCTGCGATTGGGTCAATGGCCATTGCTACTGCCGTGGTTTAGATGACCCGGAAAAGGAGAAGTGCGAGCAAAGCGCTAACTGCGCATGGGTCGATGGCCAGTGCAACTGCTTCATGCCGGAACCCGAGCCCATGCCTGGCCCCGTTCCCAATCCCACACCAGAGCCAACGCCCGAGCCTTTCAATCCTGCACCAAATCCGGTAGCAGAGTGCCAGCAATCCGGCTGTCAATGGGCTGACGGCAGATGCAACTGCATGGGACTGGGAGGCGGCGTCGATAACAGTAATAATGGAGGTGGGGAAGGAGATCTTGCGATCAATTGAGAGATAAGAATGACCGGATCTGCACCATTGGCGAAATGCCGATTGCGGTGCAGATACGGAATTTTTCCATGATTGATTCATCAGTTAAATTTTATAGAATTAATTAAATTTTAAGGTGAATCTCGTGAAATTCGCGCGAAAGCTCGCAATGCCGCAAACAGGAAACTATTTTAACGTTAACGTTAAATAAGATATGAGCCACTAAGTTGATAACTTATATGCACTAGAACTGACGGGCTTGAACCGTGGGATGAATGGATGAAAACTACGCATAGGATCTATATTGGCAACTCCAGGCAGATGAAAGAAATTCCAGATCAATCCGTAAGCTGCGTTATAACTAGTCCGCCTTATGTGACCACGCTGATGAAAAAGGGGCAAAAGTTTGATTATGCAGCATATCGATCTATGATTCAAGATGTCTTTAAAGAGATCTGGCGTGTGCTAATCCCTGACGGAAGATTCTGCTTAAATGTTGCCGATATCCGAAGCAAATACTTCTATGAAGAGGAGAATGGCTTATATCGGGTTCCGATTTCTGCTGATCTTCTCATGCTTTGTCAGGACATTGGGTTCCGGCTTTTTGACACATTCATCTGGGATAAAGGGTTCAACCGATGTTTTGGAGGGCCGCTGCTTGGCTCCTACCCGTATCCTGCATCTATCTACAATAATGTGTACTTTGAGTACATATTTATCTTGAAAAAGCCAGGAAAGCGCAACAAGCTGGATCCAGAAATCAAAAAAGCCAGCGAGATAGATAAGGAAACCTGGAAACAGTATGTCCAGAAGATCTGGCGAATAGAGTCTGAAACGGAATGGTTCAAGGGACATGATGCCGTTTTCCCAGAAGAGGTACCACGCAGGCTCATCCGCATGTACTCTTTTGCAGGCGACACTATCTTAGATCCGTTTGCAGGATCGGGGACTACTATCAAGGCAGCGATAAACCTGGAAAGAAACAGCATAGGATATGAAATTAATGAGGACCTTATACCAGTTATCAAGCGACGCTTGAATATTGGTCAGTCGTTGCTTATAGAGAGGGAGGCTCTGATCGATATCTCTTTAGCTGAGTACAGAGTTCGCGAGTCAATGGAGTAATCCATGACTGGGCAAGTGACATTTGAGGAACTTCTTGGACAGCTTAAACGTATTCCTGCAAAGTGGTTGGATGATGACGGCCGTAAAGTGCTGGAATCCATCACACGTGTGGTTGAAAGGATCGATGATTTGGCTCTCGATCAGAATCTTATCAAAACAATCCTTGTTGAAGATCCGTATGCATTGGACGTTTTTCGCCTCTTTCTGGACATGTCTCAAGATATATTCGCCAACGAGATGGGTGCAAGAAATATAAAGGGTGATTTCACAAGCATCCGCAGCAAATGCAAAAATGACCCGGAAAAGATCGCAGAGGCGCTTGTAGAACTTGGTTTGGCTGATGCCATCAACACACATAGATCTCATAGATGGACCTTGCAGGATGTTTTATGGGATAGGTATGGTCATATGAGGGGGCGGGCCATGACCGCGCAAAGGCGCGGAGCGACCTTAGAGGATGCTGTTGAGAGCATATTGAATGAGCTTAAGGATGAGATAGGCATAACCTTTGATCGTGGCGGTAACTTCATCAGCAGATCAGGGGGGCAGGCAAAAGCGGACTTTTCGGTCCCCTCCCGCGAAGTACCACATATCATCATCGAGGCTAAGGGTTATGAAGCTACGGGCAGCAAGCTCACCGATGTACTTGGAGATATCCTCAAGGTTCTGAGAGTTAAGGATGAAGACGCCCACTACTTCTTCGTAACCGACGGCATAGGTTGGTATCGACGTCTCAGCGACCTGAAGAAGATCGTCGAACACCATCAGCACGGGAATATTGAGATGATTTATACCATGAGCACCTTGCCGGACTTAAAGGAAGCCATCCGAGAAATAATAGCCTCTCAATAGGCAAAGGCTTACTCTTTAGGGACTTCAAGCTGAGTTAGGATCTTATCCAGAGACTCATCCTGGGTAGTCAGGCGGAGGTGCTTCTGGTATGCCACCAGCTTTGCTTTGGCCTCATCTGAGACCATAACATTGATCCTTTTCATACGAGTATGATATTGTGTTTAAACGTTTAAGTTTTGCTGTTAGTAGCGTTGAAGTCAATTGAGCAATGCGAACAGAATGAGATGGTTCTGCTAATGTCATCCCATTTAAATTTAACAGCAATCCTTATCTTGTAGGGCAAAGCTCTTAAGCGGTGTGAGGATAGTCTGGCTTGAGGAATTATGAATCTGCATCAACGACTCATCCAACAGAGAATAGAAAAAACGGCTCAAGATCTAAAATTATCTGATAATTTGGCGTTTATCAGATTCTCTCATTCTCTGATTGTCGGGAAGAGCATGCATTCCTTTGATGAGGATGACCTAATCGATGGTAGTGAAGAAAAGCAAATCGATTGCATTACCATCGAAGAAGATGAAGATGATGCAACGGTATATATATTTCAATTTAAAAATTCCGATTCATTTTCTTCTAACACCTTAATTCTCATGAGAAACGGCCTTGAATGGATATTTAATAAGCCACAATCAGACATTAACCACTTGAGTAATTTGAAATTCAAGGATCGTATTTTGGAATATCGCACTATGCAAAGAGAGCTGGGACCATCTAATCTAAAGATAATTGTTGCGTATGTCACAATGGGTATTTCAGCTTCCTTATCAAAAGAGTTTAAACAAGAGATAAAAACTATAAATGATCAATATAACAATAATACTTTTGCAGAATTTCAACTACAAATTTGGGGGGCTGAAGAACTTGTTGGAAGAATGAATGCCATTGAAAAAAATGATCGCAAAATAAATGCAGATATACGAATAAATTATGATGCAAATAATCCAAGCTTGATCAAATATTATCACGCAATGAGTGGTCTGAGAGGTGTTGTTTGCACAACAACAGCACAAGAAATTGCAAGAATAGTCAATAGTGATTCTACAGGATCTATTTTTGATTTAAATATTCGCCGTTTCTTGGGAACACGAGGAAGAGTTAATGCAGATATTTTAAGAACTTGTCAGCAAGCAGATAGCAGTTATTTGTTTTGGTTCCTCAATAATGGAATTACAATTGTTTGTGATAGGATTGATCCTGTAACGGATCCAGATAATCCTATAGTAAAAATTGAAAATATGCAGATTGTCAATGGGTGTCAGACCGCAACTGCTTTAGCTTTAGCAGCAAAGCGTGGAATAATCGCTCCAGATGTAAAAATACTTCTTAGGATTTACCAGACAACTGATTCCGATCTAGTAAGCAAAATCGTGATGACCACAAACAATCAAAATGAAATTTCAAGTCGAGATCTAAGAGCGAACGATCCAATACAGGTAGATATGGAACGAGCCCTTTGTCATTATGGCTATTTTTACGAACGAAAGTTAAGACAGTATGACAATTTTGAGGATATATATGCGGATAAAATAATAGCTAACGAGTCTCTTGCACAGAGTTACTTATCAGTTGTTATGAGAAAACCATCAGATGCTAGAGCCCGTAAATATAAAATATGGAGTAATTATTATACGCAAATATTTGGAGGAAGTGGAGTTATCGAACCATTTATTATATCTTATCTATTATATAATGTCACAGAAAATTGGTTAAAAATATCTAACTTATCTAATGATTCAAATAACCTAAAGCGCACTTTAGCAAAAAAAGGTGCGTTTCACATCGCAAGAATTGCATCTTTCTTGTGGAGAGGAAGCGATAATTGGGACTCCAAGTCCCATGATCTCAGGTCCCAGGTTGACATTCTGGAAAATCATCCTACAAGTATTAATGATAATATAAAAACATCATTTTCTATATTGGAGAAAATTATTAATGGTGACAAGAAATTTTCCTCGGACCTTGAAAGTGCCTTAAAATCCGGAAATCTTGACGCTGAAATCGATCGCGAATTACACACCGAATCTGCTCCTAAAGAATCGTGAAGGATGTAGTGGAAATCCATTTGCATTTCTAGCAATCAACTTCAATCATTTAGGCTTTAAAAACATGATCTCTCTCGACTCTCTCCCCCACAATCCCGGCTGCTACCTCTTCAGAGACGGCCAGGGTAAGGTGATCTACGTAGGCAAAGCCCGAGATCTCAAGAAGCGGGTCGCCAATTATTTCCAGAAGCAAGATCACGGCCCCAGGACACAGGCTCTCGTCTTTGCAGCAAAGGCAGTGGACTATATCGTCACCAATACCGAGGTCGAAGCGCTGCTCCTGGAAAACACACTTATCAAAAAGCACCTGCCCCGCTACAACATCAAGCTGAAAGACTCTTCTCGTTATGCCTGCATAGAGCTTACAGATGAAAAGTTCCCTCGCATCAGAATCTCCCGCAAGGCCTCTGGCAAAGGCTCGTTCTTCGGCCCCTTCACCTCCGCCCGGGAGAGGACATTCGTCTATCAGCTCCTTAGGAAGACCTTTGGCCTACGCACCTGTAAAAGGCTGCCCAAGCGCGCCTGCCTGCGCTACCACCTGGACCACTGCACCGGCCCCTGTCTGGGCAAGATCGGAGAGGCCGACTACCAGGCAAAGGTGTTGAGGGCGGCCTCGGCCCTGGGGGGCAAGACGGGAGAGCTGGTCGAATCTCTGCAAAGGGAGATGACACAGCTCTCCGCCCGGCAGGAGTTTGAGAGGGCGATGGAACTGCGCGATGAGATCGCAGCTCTGCGGCACCTGCAGGAGAGGCAGCAGGTGGAGAAGAGCCGCAAGTACGATCAGGACGTTCTCAGCTATCAGGTGGACGGCTCCAGCGTCTTTCTCATGCTCTTCAAGGTCTACCGGGGCACTCTGGAGGGAAAAGAGGACTATGTCTTTGCCCAGAGCGAGAACTTCCTGGAGGAGTTCCTGGTGCAGTACTACTCGGAGCAGGAGCCGCCTGAGGAGCTGATAGTGGAAGAGCCGCTGGAGCAGTCCATGGTGGATTTTCTCACTCACGTGAAGGGCAAAAAGGTGCGCGTCAACGTCCCCAAGCAGGGTGAAAAAAAGGAGCTCTTGGAGCTGGCCAAAAAGAATGTGGAGATCGGCTTTTTCGGCGACCGAATGAAGATGCAGGCCCTGCAGGAGGCTTTGCACCTGCCCCGCAAGCCGGAGGTCATTGAGTGCTTCGACATCTCCCATCTGGCCGGCACCTTTTCCGTCGGCTCCATGGTGCAGTTTCGAGGGGGCAGGCCGGACAAGAGCAACTACCGGCGCTTCAAAATCAAGAGCGTGCAGGGAGTGGATGATTTCGCCTCCATCGCCGAGATAGTCCGCCGCCGCTACTCTCGCCTCAAGGAGGAGAGCCTGGAGCTTCCCGACCTCATCGTCATCGACGGAGGCAAGGGGCAGCTATCCTTTGCGCTGGCAGAGCTACGCCAGCTCCGGCTGAAGATTCCCATCATCTCTCTGGCCAAGGACGAGGAGGAGATCTACGTGCCGGGACTGGAAGGGCCGCTGCCGATCAAGAGGAATGAAAAGGCATCGCTCTATGTGCAGGAGATCAGAGACGAGGCGCACAGATTTGCCATAGCCTACAACCGATTGCTCCGAAAGAAGGCGATATCGGATTGATTCTATTTCTCCAGTATTTCATACAATATCTTCATGCCCTTGGTGAAGGGAGGCATTCCTGAAGTCAGCAGAACCACTCTCAGGACATCCACAATCTCGTCCTTGGTGATGCCCAGCTCCAACATGCCGCTCATCATCTGCTTCTTGGTGGCCCGGTCGTCGGAGGTGGCGGCATTGATGCCGATGGCAATCAGCTTCTGGGCCTTGTAGTCCAGGGCTTTGCCAGTGTAGATGGCCTCGTTCAGTCCGACAATGGCTTTGTAGAGGTCGGGATATTCAGTCTTGGTCCTGGCCATGCCTTCGCCAAAGAAAACTTCTTCTTTCATTCTTGATTCACCTTAATACTGGTATTCGTTCTTACACTTTATAGTTTTTTGCATATGGTTTTTTCTGGGGGGTTTGCCCTGGAGGATGGGCAGGGGAAAAGGCTGGGCAGAAAGCGTCGCCAGGGAAATTGCAAAAGATGATAGTGAAGATCTGTGGTGGCCCGTGGTGGCTCGGTTATAATTTTCAGCTAATAATAATAGCAAAACGCTATCGTTTTCCAAAAACCATCGCCCGGAAAGCTGCCCATTCCGGATGCAAGCGCCCCCTGACACCAGGCCTAACCGGCCTCCCTGCCCCCAGGCAGCCAAGATTATCTGAGAGCAAAGAGGCATGCAATCAATTTCGCCCCGGCCACTACAAGAGGTTTTATCTTGGCAGTATTCCTGCAAAGACAAATGCTGGTCTGAACCATGCAATGAATACGGATACTGTGACTCAAAAATGTATAGGTATTGTCCTGGCTGGCATAGCCTGGGAGATTACCAGTGAGATCGCCATGACCTAGCCTTCAGCTTCCTGGCACCTCCAGGGTGGATATTCTGATTATCCCTAAAATCAGAAATTTGACCGCTATAATCAGGCCGTTTATAATACCCCAATCAATCCCATCCCTTATGGACTGTTTCATGTCGTTGAAAATGGAGAACAAGGCCCAACGGCCCAAAAGAATTTATCCCAATATCGCGGAATAATTCACTTTAATCGTAAAGAAAAATTCAACCGAGCAAGGCCCAGAACCCTGGGCTGGGATTGCAGAATTTGCAGAGATCGATCATTCCTGGATGGAGCATCAATGTTCACAAAAATTGAAGAGCCTGATTATACAGTTCTGGAGAGCCTGGAGAACAATGTCGAGATCAGAGAGTACCGGCCGCAGATTTGGGCGGCAACAGCTAAAGGAAGCGAGAACGGGGCCTTTGGGACTTTAGCAGGCTACATCTTTGGAGATAACAGCCGAGAAGAGCGCATCGGGATGACGGCGCCGGTTGTGACCGAGGAGGGGCGCATGGCCTTTGTCATGCGTTGATAAAAAGAAAGAGGTGCGCAAAAATGACCACTGATAATTCAGAAGGCAATATAAAAAAGAAACTAACCCCCCTCCAGTTCCATGTGACCCAGCAATGTGGTACGGAGCCGCCTTTCCAGAACGAATTTTGGAACAATAAAAAGGCCGGCATCTATGTGGATGTACTATCCGGCGAACCGCTGTTCAGCTCGCAGGATAAATTCGACTCGGGAACCGGCTGGCCCAGCTTCACCAGGCCCTTGAAAGATGAAAACGTTGTCAACAAGGTTGATAGCAGCTACGGCATGCACCGGGTGGAGGTGAAGAGCAAGAGTGCCGATTCGCACCTGGGTCATGTATTCGACGACGGACCGCATCCTACGGGACAGCGCTACTGTATCAATTCCGCATCTTTGCGCTTTATTCCTGCGGAGGATCTGGAAAAAGAGGGCTATGGCGAATATGTGTTGCTATTTGAAATATCTAAGGGCCCGGAAAAGGCTGATTCAGATCTCCAGACGGCCACCTTTGCCGCCGGCTGTTTCTGGGGCGTTGAATCTCTTTTCCAAAAGGTCAAGGGCGTGATGGAAACGATGGTGGGCTACACGGGCGGAACTTCTTCCGATCCCACCTACTGCCAGGTTTGCACCGACATCACCGGCCATGCCGAGGCGGTGCAGGTAAAATTTGATCCCAGTGTTGTGTCCTACGAAGAGCTGCTCTCTCTTTTCTGGAGAATGCACGACCCCACCACACAAAATCGCCAGGGTCCGGATGTGGGCACCCAGTATCGCTCTGCCATCTTCTACCATAACGAGATGCAGCGGAAGGCGGCAGAAAGATCGAAAGAGGATTTCGACCGCTCCGGGGTCTATATAAATAAAGCCACGACCCAGATCGTCCCCGCCTTGACTTTTTATGCAGCGGAAGATTATCATCAGGACTATTTTGAGAAGCAGGGCGGAGGAGCGTGCCACGTGTTGAGGAAAAAATAAAGCAAAACTGGCACGCTACCATAACTATAACAGGGTTACACTCGGATTTACTTGAGGTGATAAACAACGGACACTATCGATTTTGAGATAATGAAAGCAAATTCTGACCAGAGTAGGAATCGTGGACATACTGGTGTGATTCTGTCCAAGCTAAACACATACCTTGCATGTATGCGTTGTTATCAGTTCTTCGAACGCGAGTTCTTCAAAGAAATCGTCTACACAAATAGCTTTTGAAGGATCATGCAAGTGCATATCTGCGCAAATTCGCTGATATGCATCACATCGCCATCGTAATCTTCCCAAGTAATACCCGATACCTCAGCATGCTCCGGCTTATGGCTCTTTATGAACTTCTTGAAGGCGGTGATTCTTGCCTCATCTTCCTCAACCAGGCAGATGACTGCTTGCGAGCTGTCTTCCTTCCGCCAGTAGGCAGACATTCTGTGCACCCCACAATTCATTGCCGCCTCCATCAGGAATATGCGATAGCCCACATCATGCACTTTGGGACCGGTAATCTCGACTTGTTGCTTCATCTCACCCTTGCTATGTATCGGCAAGCTATTTGGTAGTTTCCAAGACCTCTTCAATCCATGGATCTCATCCCGGACAGGAGAGGGCAGAGGTCGATCACATACATCTTATGTAAAGGATTTATTATTATCATATTGGATTAGTTATAAAAATAGCATTTAGCGGTCTTAAGCTTATCACCAAAAAATCCACCATGGTTTTGAAAGATCCTCCTTTATTGCGGGCAAAAAATCCTCCTTGATGCGTCTTGAAAAATAGCTGGAATTTTTCCACAACCCGTTCTGCCCCATTTCTTCAACTATTTCCTTAACTTTCTTACTTCCCCAAAGTTCAATGCTACTTTTGGCAAAGAAATATTCCTTCTCCAATAGACTTGGTGCTGATGGTAGATGTGCGCGATCTAGCTTAAGAAAAGCATAATATGCTTCTTTTTTCAGTTCATAATTTTGTCTTCTGACACCTGCGCGCCATGCACTGAAGAAACCGATCAAACCGCCTACAATAGCACCTGATAGTGTTGAAAATAATGGGAAAAAATCGTTCATGCTACTCACCCCTAGAATCAGCACCAACTCTTAGCCCTGGCCTCTTTCTGGATTAGCGGCAAGCTCACTGCATGCCCAAGCGTTCTTTTATCGCTCTGACATCGGCCTGCATTTGCCTGGCATATCCTGGTTGAATGTCTTCCCTCATGCCTTTGATCTCTTCCGTGACCTCACTCGTATTCGCTTTCACGGCCTTGATGTCTTCCCCGATTTGAGGGATGATATCGGTATTCTTCCTCACGCCTTTGATATCGCCCTTCATCTCTTTCAGATCATTCCTCAT
Source organism: Methanothrix sp. (assembly GCA_026394505.1). Classification (GTDB taxonomy): domain Archaea; phylum Halobacteriota; class Methanosarcinia; order Methanotrichales; family Methanotrichaceae; genus Methanothrix. Next base: position 16,658 of record JAPKYC010000169.1, on the reverse strand, counting down.
ATCCAGGAGTAGCGGGATTGCCTTGTTTAGCTGTATAGTTGTGCAAACATGGGCATACTCACTAGTCCTCATAATATCGCCCTCATAGTCCTCAAAGACAATGCTCGATACTTGGGAATGGTCGGGTTTTTGGGTCTCTACCAGCTTCTTAAAATCTGCAATTGTTTCTTCATCGCCTTCGACCAGGGCTGTTACCTCCGGCCCCTTCTCGCCCGTCCTATTGCGAGCGTGGAAGCCTTTGAGACCCAAGTCTATGGCGTTGCTCATCAGAAAGTATCTGTAGCCTACATCATGCACTTTGGGACCGGTAATCTTGACTTTCAGCTTCATGCTTTTCCATGATATGTGTCTGTAGGACTATTTGGTTGTTTCCTCAATCTTGCTACACCACAAAGTTCCTCAGAACCCCAATTCCCTCGATCTCCACTTCCACCGCATCTCCTTTTTGCAGCGGCCCCACTCACGGGGGCGTGCCCGTGGCAATCACATCACCCGGCTCAAGAGTCATGACGCCGCTTATGAACTGCATCACCTTTCTGTTGACGCTGGTCTGGATATCCGCGTCTGAAGGATCGATCCTGGCGATCCAGGGGCCGAAGGGGGCAAAGGTGTCGAAGCTCTTGGCGCGCGTCCACTGACCATCTTTACGCTGCAGATCGCGGGCCGTCACATCGTTGAAGCTCAAGAAGAGAATGGGCTCATCGGGAAGGGGCATCTTCATCTCCTGGAGATTATGCCATTATCTAGCGCTGTATGTTCCCCTTCTTCCAGAATTGCCACCAACTATTAACCCTGGCCTCTTTCTGGATTAGTGGCAAACTCAGTGCATCCCTAGACGTTCTTTTATCGCTCGGACATCGGTCTGCATTTGCCTGGCATATCCTGGTTGAATGTCTTCCCTCATGCCTTTGATTTCTTCCAGTACCCGGGGAATTGTGTCCGTATTCTTCCGCACTGCTTTCATATCACCCTTCAACTCTTTCAGATCACCCGTCATCTCTTTGAGGTCGTCTCTCATATCGAGGAGTACCGGGATAGCTTTATTCAATTGGACTATAGAGCAGAATTGGGCATATTCTCCGATCTTCATGATATCTCCCTCAAAGTCATCAAAGACGATATTTGATACCTCAGATCGGTCAGGACGCTTGGTTTCAACTAGGACACGAAAGGCTTTAACCGCTTCATCGTTACCATCGACATAGACCAAGACCTCATCACCTTCGCTGCTTTCTGTATTATAGGCTTCAAACATCTTGATTCTATTGGACATGCCAATGCTCATCAGAAAGTATCTGTAGCCTACATCATGCACTTTGGGACCGGTAATCTTAACTTTCAGCTTCATAGTCATCTTTGGTATCTATCGTCAATCTATTTGGCTGTTTCCTCAATCTAGCTACACCACAAAATTCCTCAGAACCCCAATTCCCTCGATCTCCACTTCCACAGCATCTCCCTTTTGCATCTGCCCCACTCCTGGGGGCGTGCCCGTGGCAATCACATCACCCGGCTCAAGAGTCATGACGCCGCTTATGAACTGTACCAATTTCGGCACATCGAAAATCAGATCTGAGGTGTTCGATTTCTGCACCACCTTTCCGTTGACGCGAGTCTGAATATCCACGTCAGATGGATCGATTTTGGCGATCCAGGGGCCGAAGGGGGCAAAGGTGTCGAAGCTCTTGGCGCGCGTCCACTGACCATCTTTGCGCTGCAGATCGCGGGCCGTCACGTCGTTGAAGCAGGTATAGCCCAGTATGTACTTCTCCGCCTCTTCTGCCAGGATATTTTTGCAGCGTTTTCCAATAACCACCGCCAGCTCGCCTTCGTAGTCCACCTGCCGGCTGGAAGCAGGATAGATGATATGCCCATCCGGGTCCAGGATGGAGGAAGGTGGCTTTAAGAAGAGAATGGGCTCATCGGGAAGGGACATCTTCAGCTCCTGGGCATGCTTTACGTAATTCAGGCCCACGCAGACGATCTTCGTAGGCTGGCAGGGAGGCAGAAGGAATACATCCTCCAATCTATGCACCTCTCCCCCGGAGATTATGCCATTCTCAATGCTATACGATCCTCCCCGAACTATGCCATCATGCAAGAATCTGACTATCATTTCCAACCTTTTCTCCTTCCTTTTGGCTCTCGAGTTGTTAGTTCGTCGCTCTGTGCGTGCTCTGTGAGCTCTGTGGTTGAAAACGTCGTTAGCCACTGGTTATAACCAATGGTTTACGGACTACAACCACCGCAGACACAGAGCGCGAGGGAGGACTCACAGAGGACTCTATTATTCTATTACCCACTCGATACAGCGAGGAACCTTTTTTCCCATTTCCCCTTTCATCCTCGGCAAGGCCCTTTGCCACCGGTTGGGCCGCGCCGGTATCGCCCAAACTCGCTCTCCGCCAATCGGTCGGCCATGAGCACCGGCCCTTCCACACAGACGCGCACCCCCTCCGGATCCAGGCAGCAGGAGCCGCAGATGCCTGCCGCGCACTTGAAGTAGCGGTTGATGCAGGCCTGGGTCTTTTTGGCATGCTCCCGTGTTCTGGAAATTATATCCCACATCATCATCTCCGGGCCGCAAAGGTAGATCTGATCGTAATCGAATAAGTCCAGCTCTTTTAGCCCGGCGGCAGCGCGGCCGGGTATGCCCAGGGAGCCATCATCGGTGGTGATAATAGTATCTCCCAGAGCCTCAAATCGATCCCGGAAGATGAGGTCCTCTTTGCTGCGAAAGCCGAGCAGGGAGGCGACCCTCATCCCTGCCCCTTTGGCCTGCTCGCCCAAAAAAGCGAGCGGAGCTGCGCCCACGCCCCCGCCCATGAGCAGAATTCTCTTGCCTCGCAGGATAAAGCCATTGCCCAGAGGGCCGCGTAGCCCCACGCTGCTCCCTCTGCCCAAGCTAAAGAGCGCGGCTGAAGCCTCGCCTACCGACTGCACCGTTATGGTATCAGGGCCCGAGAAGCTCATGGGAATCTCATCCACGCCTCTGATCCAGACCATGACGTACTGCCCTGGTGCCGGGTCGAGGTTTCTATCCAGCCAGAAGGTCCTGATCAGGGGGGCCTCCGAGCGCACTTCTTCTATGATGCAGTTTATGGGTCTCATGAGCGTCTCCTTCTCGCCAGGCCGCACAACTCTTCAAGTGTCAACGATTTTCTCTCCAGATAGCGGGACAGGCCGGTTGTGATCTCCTCGAAGATGCCGTAGCCCCTGAGAAGAGCTGTTCCCACCTGCACGGCCGAGGCTCCGGCCATGATCATCTCCACGGCATCCTCCCAGGAGGAGACTCCGCCTACGCCTATCACCGGAATCTCCAGGCGGCCGGCCAGCTCGTAGACGCAGCGCACGGCCACTGGTTTGATGGCCGGACCGGACAGGCCGCCAAAACGGTTGCCCAATATCGGGTAACCGGTCTCGATATCAATGGCCATGGCCTTGAGGGTGTTTATGGCCACTATGGCGTCGGCTCCGCCCCGTTGCGCAGCCAGGCCCAGCTCCAGGATGTCGGCCGTGTTGGGAGTCAGCTTGACCCAGACGGGCACGTTGGCGGCAGCCTTCACTGCTCCGGTGACGGATTCCACCAGATCGGGATAGCGACCGAGCTCGCTGCCATACTTCTCGGCATGGGGACAGGAGAGGTTCAGCTCGAAGGCGTCGGCCTTCAGGCTGCGGGCGATCTGGGCAAACTCTGCCGCAAAAGAGCCGAAGATGCTGGCGATGACGGGCACCCCGCCGGCGCGGGCTGTATCGATCTCGTCCTGAAAGTCTTTGTAGGAAGGATTGGGCAGGCCCATGGCATTGAGAAGGCCGCACTCTACATGCACAACGTTGGGACCGGGGTGGCCCTCCCGCGGCACGGAGCCTACGGATTTGGTGACCACGCCCCCTGCGCCTGCCCTGGCGGCACGACAGAGAGAGGCACCTGTGGTGCCCAGGATGCCTGCCGCCAGAAGGACCGGATTATTAAGGTGCAGGCCTCCGGCATGGATGAAAAGGGATGGCATGAGAAAGGAGATCTTTCGGACAAGATAAAAGGCTTATTAATGAGAATTATGATGATGTAAATGACCTCGGAATTTAACCACAGAGTCACAGAGCACACAGAGGACGAACGAACGGAGAACTACTACTATTCAGGAAGCAGAGCAAAGGCGCTGCTGGCTGAACTACGCAGCACGGTAGAGCGGGGCGAGAATCCCCCGCCCTTGCGCAGCAGCGCGCGCTGCGACCGTTGCTCCCTGGCGGGCATCTGCCTGCCCGACAAGGTCAGCGAAGTTCGGATCAGGGAGGTCTCCCAGGTCTGCCTTTACGGAGGAGTGGAGATCACCACTCCGGCCATGAATCTTTAGAGCGTCTTGCAGAAAAAGCAGAGGATGCTATGCGCATGCAGCCTTTGCTGGGATTGAAAGGCGCAGCAGCCGAGATCTACTTCAGCTATTTTGGATGCCTGCTCAAGGGCACTTGTGGATTCTCATTCCAGAACAGGAATAAAAGGCCGCCCAAAGATCCGGTGAACACCGTTCTCTCCTACCTTTACGGCATACTGGCCAAGGAACTCTTTGTCACAGTTCTGGCCGTCGGCTTTGACCCATACCTTGGCTTTTACCATCAGCCCAGGCTGGGCCCACGGGCAGCGGCCACAAGCGCAAAAGTCTTGGTTTAGTCCACAATTTTTAATTATCAGTTAATATTAATAGCAAACGTAAAACTCCATTCTTCCGGGGCCGGCCAGTCATAAACCTCGCACATCACTCCCCCTGCCCTTCCACCAGCACCTCCCCCTCTTCCGTCACAAAGATCCTGACGTCCTTTTCCAGCGATCTCTTCTTGAAGAGCCGTGGGGCTTTTCGGCGCAGCTGCACCACAATATCCAGAGAGGTGATGGGAAGGCGCATCTGTTTTTCATCCGCTGCGGCAAAGATCATCTTGGGCATCTCAAAGACATCCGTTCCCGCCCTGGCCTGCAAAGAAATGGGTGCGCGCAGCATCATCCACTGCTGCAGCGTGCGCTTTGCTCGGGCGATGTTCTGATGGGCTCGCTTTTCCAGGATGCTGATATTGGAGCGAGTGGTGCCCAAGCTGTCTGCTACCTCCTGCTGGGACCGGCCGGCCAGGCGCATCTGTAGCACCTCGATCTGCCTTTCCGTGAGAAATGTTTCAGGCATCATTCAGTCGCAAAGTTTAGTGATTTTATGAGATGATAAAAGCATCCTTCCACTCAATCACCAGGGCAAAGTTATCTCCTCGCTTTTGCCCATGGCCACCAGCCTGCCCTCCTGCAGCACGGCTACTCTTCTCGCCAGCTTGCGGCACTGCTGCATGTTGTGCGTGGCTAAGATCACGGCCGTCCTGCTCCCGGCCAGGTTCCGCAAGAGGCTGTCGATGGAGGCGGCGCTCCCGGGGTCCAGATTGGCGGTCGGCTCGTCCAGCAGGAGAAGATCCGGCTGCAGGATCAGAGCTCTGGCCAGGGCAATTCTCTGCGTCTCCCCTCCTGATAGGGTATTGGCATCGCGGCTCTCATAGCCCGAGAGCCCGACTGCCGCCAGGGCTTCTTTTATCCTTTCTCTCCCCCCCATGGCATCAACTCTTCCCCGCATCCTCAGGCCATAGGAGACATTCTCCTCCACGCTGGCCTTGAACATGACCGGCTTTTGAAATACCATGGCCATTCTGCGCCGCGCGGCAAGCAACTCCCTCTCCGGCCTTCCGGAAACCTCTCTACCGTCGAAGAGGATGCTCCCTGACGACGGCTCGTCGAGCAAATTGACGAGGCGCAGTAGTGTCGTCTTTCCCGAACCGGTGGGTCCGATCAGCCCCAGGATCTCGCCCCGCTCCGCCTTCAGGTTGATTCCCTGGAGAATCTCCGCTTTGCCGATGCTTTTTCCCAGAGAGCTTATCTCTAAGAGCGCCATTCTCATCTCCCCTGGAATCTATTGAGCAAGAGGTTGATGGCCAGCGAGATGGATATGAGAATAATTCCCAGAGCCATAGACAGCTCCAGGTTGCCCATGGAGGTCTCCAAAGCTATGGCCGTGGTGAGAACGCGCGTGTAGCCCCGGATGTTCCCGCCGATCATCATGGCCACACCCACCTCGGAGAGCGCCCGGCCAAATCCCAGGAGCACGGCAGCCATGACCGCCACGCGAGCCTCTTTTATTACGGTTATTATTATCTGCATATCCGTTGCGCCCAGAGACCTGGCCGTGTCCCTGATCGGAGAGCTAACCCCCGCCAGAGCGGTAATGGTCAGCCCAATCATAATGGGGCTGACAAGAACGGCCTGGCCGAAGATCATGCCGGCCGGGCTGAAGAGCAGGTTTAAATCTCCCAGGGGCCCGGAGCGGGAGATGAGCAAAAAGACCAGCAGGCCCACGGTCACCGTAGGCAGGCTGTAGAAGGTCTGAATTAGATTTATCAGCGCTCTTTTGCCCCAAAACTGGTGAAGCTCGATGATGCCTCCCAGGGGTATGCAGATGATGCCTGCTAAAAAGGCGGAAGAGAGCGAGATAAAAAAGGACCGGAAGGTGATCTCGACCACCTGGGGGTCTCTCGCTGCAATCAGCTCAAGGGCCCGCAAGAGGCCGCTGTATATCTCTTCCAACTTTTTTCACCTATCTTGCCTTGCCCTAAGCTTCACATGAGATCAACTGAGACTCAACTTAAGCTGCCGCGCAAGAAGCACTGCTGGGCGCGGCGCACTCAGCAACGGAGCAGCCGATCAGCTCGCAGTTTCCTCGGGCTGGCGAGAAGAGTGGCTGGCCGAATTTCTCTGTGCCATAGCTTGCTATCAGATCCTGACCCTCATCCGAGACCAGATAGTTAATGAACTCATTGGCCAGCTCACAGTTCACGTTCGGATGCTTCTTGGGGCTCACAGCCATGGCCACATAAACATTGAGCAGCTCGCTTCCGCCTTCAATCAAGGGGACCAGCGTCAGATTGCCCTGATAAGCCATAAAGGTGGACATATCGGAGAGGGTGTAGGCCTGCTTTTCATTGGCAATGTTTAAGGTTGCGCCCATGCCCTGTCCGGCCTCGATATACCAGGGCCCGGAAGAGTTGACGGCAGAGTAGTTGTAGCCAGCCTTCTTCCAGAGCAGCTTCTCGCGGGCATGTGTGCCGGAGTTGTCGCCCCGAGAGATGAACATCACCTTAGCCGGATCGATTTTGCCTTTCTCCATGATGCCGGCCAGAGCCTGGGAGGCATTCATACCCTTGACGCCTGCCGGATCGTCCTTGGGTCCGACCAGGTAGAAGTAGTTGTAGGCAATGCACCTTCTCTCCAGGCCCTGCCCGTCCTTGATGAATTTCAGCTCCCTCTCCTTGTCATGGACGATGAGGACATCCACGTCGCCCCGCTCGCCATACTGAATGGCGATGCCGGTTCCGCCGGAGACGACGTCCAATGATACATTGTACTTCTCATCGAACTTGTCTTTGATCACATCCAATAGGCCGGTATCTTGCAGGCTGGTAGTAGTAGCCAGCTTCAGCCTCTCTCCCTCTGTCGCCCCGGCGGCGCTGCATAAAACGGATAGCGCCATCAGCACAAGGGCCATTTTCAGAAAATTTCTTGCCATTTCAATCCCTGCCCTAAAGCATAATCGCTTACCATAAAAAGATTATGTTAGCAAATTGAATTGCAGATCAAGATCCTGGACCTTTCTGGGCAGGAGAACGGGAAGCTATATCTTACCTGCCTTCTAAAAAACGAAAGCTGATGCCAAGAGAAATGCCAAAAGACAGATCGATCCTCGTTACAGGGGGCGCAGGTTTCATCGGCAGCCATCTGGTGGAAAGACTGCTGCCAGACAATGACGTTACAGTCCTGGACAACTTCAGCTCGGGAAAGAGAGAGTTTCTCGCCCCGCACCAGAATAATCCAAATTTCCATCTCATGGAAGCGGACCTGCTTCTCCCCGGTGCTCTGGAAAAGGCCTTGGATGGAGTGGATATGGTCTTTCACCTGGCCGCCAATCCGGATGTGAAACTGGGCGCAGAAAACACCCGCGTGCACCTGGAGCAAAATGTGCTGGCCACCTATAACCTTTTGGAGGCCATGAGAAAGTTCGGCGTTAAAAAGATCGCCTTCACCTCTACCTCCACCATTTACGGCGAAGCGACAGAGGTGCCCACTCCCGAGGACTACGGACCGCTCCTGCCCATATCCCTTTATGGCGCCTCCAAGCTGGCCTGCGAGGCGCTCATCTCCTCCTACTGCCACACCTTCGAGATGCAGTCCTGGATCTTTCGCTTTGCCAATATCGTGGGAGAGCGGGGCACGCACGGCGTGCTGGTGGACTTTATAAGAAAGCTGCGAGAAAATCCCAGAGAGCTGGAGATTTTGGGCTCAGGCAAGCAGAAGAAGTCCTACCTGGAGGTCAGAGACTGCGTGCGGGCTATGCTCTACTCTGTGCATAGCTCGGACGAGCAGATCAACGTCTTCAACATCGGCTCCGAGGACTCTGTGGATGTGACAGAGATCGCAAATATCGTGGCCCGGCAGATGGGCCTATCCGATGTCCAGCACCGCTACACGGGCGGCGTGGATGGCCGGGGCTGGAAAGGCGATGTCAAAGTCATGCTGCTCTCCATCGAGAAGATCAAAAAGCTGGGCTGGATGCCTCAGGAAGGCTCCGCCAAGGCCATTCTAGCAGCGGTGAAAGCGCTGCTGATGGATATTTAAGATGAATGGGCTTATCTTACATTGCACACTGCCCATTTCGTCTCTTTCCACCAGTCTCCTTCCAGCAGGCTGGCATTGTAGCCCATGATTCTAAGGCTGTAGAAGAGCGAGTAGGCCTGCGGTGTGCCGTAGACGATGGCCGTCCCAGACTTCTCCAGGCGCCGGCCAAACAGATCTACCAGAGTGCCGGCATCTTTGATCCTGAAGTCCTCATAGATTTTATCTGGAGAGAGACAGAGAGATTTATTGATTCTATTCCTGCCGTATTCAGAAAAGTCCCGCGCATCCACAATCCGAACATCAGATAGTGCAAGCATGCTCCCCAGGTTGTCAGGCGTCACCAGGAGCCATGGCACGATATGAACGGTGTAGTTGGAAGGCATGGGAGACGGTGCATTTGTGATGAGGTCAACTCCTGCATCGTGGATCGCATCTGTGCCCCCGTCAAGCAGGCTGACATTCTTATGCCCCAAACAACAAAGAGCCCAGAAGACGAAAGCAGCACCCTCACCAGAATCTCCGTAGACGAGGAGCCGGTCGCTTTCGTTCACTCCGGCGCGGCCAAAGGCCCCTTTAGCTTGAGCCTGATCAAGAATGCCGTTCCTTTGCAGATCTTTCCAGTACAGGCTTCTTGATCCAGGAATATGCCCGGAGAGGTAATCCGGCATGGACCTCACATCCAGAATAACCTGATCGCTCTTTATAGATGCGGGGCTAGTGAAAAGTTCGGGCATTGCATAACCCTTTTGCGGAGGAGCGACCTTGGCAGTGACTGCGGGATTGCTTGCCTGTCCGTTTAGCTGGCCAGCCTGCTGGCTACTTTGTTGGGCCCTTTCATAGGCCTCTTCTTTGGCCAGCCAGCCTTCCACGTTAGTCCAGTCCACACAGGTAGGACAGAACTCGCCGGTCTCCGTGCCGGCCATTGCCGAGATTGTCAGGAAGCTCAGGAAAAATGCTGCCAGCAGGCAGATTATCAATGCTGCTGCGCTCGCCTCTCGCCGCCGAATAAATCGGGATAAACCGCCACCCATAATTGAATTCACTCCCACGATAGGGCATCCTGCCACTATTTCAGGCTTACTGAGGAAGGGAAACTATAAATACACACGATTTGTTCATTGTAGTATTAAAAAGTACTATGATGTACTAAATAATACATTAGAATCAAAAACAGATGTCAGAACGAATTTCATATACAAAAAGGAGAGGGCCGATTTGAGAGGAACATCGATTCGCATGGAGAGGATATTCAATCGCAAAACAGGAAATGCTGTCATAATCCCCATGGACCACGGGGTGACCGTCGGTCCCATCAAAGGGATAAAAAGCGTCAAAGCCATCGCCGATGCCGTGGCCTCCGGCGGGGCAAACGCCGCCATAGTGCACAAGGGTGCCGCCGTATTCGGCCATCGCGGCTACGGCCGGGACCTGGGCCTGATCATCCATCTCTCCGCTTCCACGGCTCTGGGCCCAGATCCCAACAACAAAGTTCTGGTGGCGACGGTAGAGGAGGCTCTCAAGATCGGAGCAGACGGCGTGAGCATTCATATCAATGTAGGTGCAGAGGACGAGAGTCACATGCTCTCTACTTTAGGCGAGGTCTCCAGGAACTGTCAGGAGTGGGGCATGCCGCTCCTGGCCATGATGTATCCGCGGGGAAAGAAGATCAAGGACGAATACTCGGAGGAGTACATCGCCCACGCCGCCCGGGTGGGAGCGGAATTGGGCGCGGATATTGTCAAGACCAACTACACCGGAGACCCGGACAGCTTTGCCCGGGTGGTGGAGTGCTGCCCCATTCCCGTGGTCATTGCCGGCGGGCCGAGAGTGGAGTCGGAGCTGGACCTGCTTACAATGGTCGAGGGAGCAATATCGGCAGGAGCGCGGGGAGTGGCCATCGGCAGAAACGTCTTCCAGCATGAAAATCCTGCTCTCATCACCCGCCGCATCTGCGGGGTGGTGCACAAAGGCCTTTCTGCCAGGGAGGCTCTGGAAATTACCTCTGCAGAATAAAAACGGCTCTCTCCGATAATTAAACCCAGGGTTACGGAATATAACCACAGAGGCGCAGAGCGCACAGAGGACGAACGAAGCATTGAGACTTCAGGCAGCAGAGATAAAAAGGTACAGTTGCTCTACTGGGATTGATGAAAGTATCAATCCTTTTGCTTCTACTTCTTTTGCTGCCTGCCGGTTTTTCCGTCGGGGCAGCCGATAGCCCGGCAGAAGGCCCTCATCTGCAGATCTCATCGATCTATGGTAATCTGGAGGTAGGCAGGCCCTCCAGCATTTTTGTTGTGCTGCAAAACAATGCTTCGCCTCTGCAAGTGCCGGATGAGCCAGGGTTTAATAAAGAAAATGCCCGCAGCATAGTAGCCGAGCTATCGAGCTATGATGATAGGATTAAAATCATCTCAGGGCGGCAGAATGCAGGCCTTCTGGCCGCTGGGGAGAATACAACTGTGCAGTTCATGGCCCTGGCAAAGGGCGCGGCGCTGGGCATTTATCCTCTGCAGCTATGCCTCAACTATTCCCGGTTATCCCAGGTGACGGCCTCAGGTGGAGAGAGAGCACCCAATTTTGTTTTTACTTATGAGAAAGCCTCAATAGAGTTGCCCTTGCAGGCGAAAGTGGTGCTGGGACCGAAGATAGAGCTGGAGGAATTAGAGGGCGAGACGCTTCCCGGCGCGGAGTCGAGCCTGCAGCTTTTCTTAGTCAACCGGGGCGACGAGCCAGCCCTGGACCTTCAGATGCAGGCCCGCCCCGGCCCCCCATTTCTCATGGTCGAAAATGGCCAGGAGCAGGCCGACCTTGCCCCGGGCGAGAAGGCTCCACTGAGCCTGTCGGTATTCACTGATGAAAATGCCACATCAGGCTACTATGCCCTACCCTGCTTGATATCCTACCGGGACGGGCAGGACAAAGAGAAAAGGAACCAGGAGCTCGCCGTGCTGATTTACGTGGGCGAGGCCCCTCCCTCTTTGTGGCTGTATCTGGGGGCGGCAGGGCTGATTCTGCTGCTTCTGGCGGGCGGCCTTTGGGGTCTGAGAAGATTCATGAGCGGGCGGAGGAGGCTACGCATAATCAAGAGCTGAGTGATTATGGGACAAAAGAGGCCAACCGAATGGCAAGGTGAGGGTTTAGCAACTCGACAACGTTCACCACAGAGGCGCAGAGTTCACAGAGACGCGCAAACATTGCTTTCGGAATAATCGCAGTTCTCCGTCCGTTCGTCCTCTGTGCGCTCTGTGACTCTGTGGTTTTATTGTTAGCGAAAAAAATCTAAGAAGTCAGGCGCAGGAAGCGCTCCTGAGCCTTCTCCAGGATCTCTGCCTCGCCCGGTATGACTCCCTCGCGCATGAGCACCTTTCCGTTGACGATGGTTGTGTCCACGCCTCCCGTCATGCTGTAGACCAGATGGGAGATGATGTTGGACTGGGGGCAGAACCAGGGCTTTTGCAGGTCGATGAGGGCCAGATCGGCCAGAGCACCAGCATGCAGGCCCAAATTGAGGCGGAAGGCCCGCCAGGCGTTCTCTGTGGCCAGGCGCCAGACCTGCTCTGCCGAGAAGGCGGCAGGAGTGTGGTAGGCGTTCTTTTGCACAATGGCGGTTACTTTCATCTCCTCAAAGAGATTGAGGTTGTTGTTGCTGGAAGCGCCGTCTGTGCCCAGGCAGACATTTACATCCGCCTCCATCAAAGTGTTCAGCGGGGCGATGCCCGAGGTCAGCTTGAGGTTGCTTACGGTGCAGTCCACCACATTGGCCTTCCTTTCCGCCAAGAGGTAGCAGTCCTCCAAAGAGAGCCAGACGCAATGCACGGCTGCCAGGCGCTCGTTTAGCATTCCCAGGGAGTCCAGATACTCCACAGGGCTCTTGCCTTTGGAGAGCAAAAAGCCGTCCACCTCCTCGCGCGTCTCGGAGAGGTGGATGTGAATCATGGCATCATGCCGGTCGGCTATCTCCTTGGCCCGAAGCAGCGTCTCCTCAGAGCAGGTGTAGGCGGCATGGGGGCCGATGGCAGGAGTGATCAGCTCGTCGCCTTTCCAGCGGCGAATGAAGGGCTCCACCTGCCCCAGAAGCTCGGGCTTCATGTCGAAGACCACTCCAGAGACGAAGGCACGCAGCCCCATCTCTTTGCTGGCCTGGGCAGCGGTATCCGGGAAGTAGTACATGTCGTTACAGCAGGTGATGCCGAAGCGAATCAGCTCCAGGCAGCCCAGCTTCACCCCCCAGCGAACATCCTCCTCGGTGATCCTGGCCTCCAGGGGCCAGATCTTCTCCTGCAGCCAGGGCATCAGCTCCATGTCGTCAGCATAGCCTCTCAGAAGTGCCATGGCCAGGTGGGTGTGGCAGTTGATGAGGCCGGGGATGGCCAGCTTTCCGTGCCCGTCGATCGGCTCGTCATCGCTCTCATCCTTGAGGTCGCGGTCGATCTTCGCGATCTTGCCCTCTTGGATGAGAATGTCCCGGTCAGGCAGCAGATGTCCGGAGTGGAGAATGGAGACGTTTTTTATCAGCATCAGAGAAAAATAGCGGCGAGAGATAAAAAGATTATCGGGCCGAAGGGGATCGTCAGGCTTAAGATCTACTGATTCAAAGATGAGAGGCGGGCTGAGGTAGCCAAGCGGCCTACGGCGCTGGTCTTGAGGTTTTGGGCATTTGGCCTGAAACAAGGTAACCAGTGGTGCATCGCACCTCGTGAGTTCAAATCTCACCCTCAGCGTGATTTTTTAAGGGCAATTTTTTGCAATTGAGGACAATCTTCTGGCCCTGCTCACGGCAACTCTTCTGCACTGAGAGTGATACGGGCCGATCAGGCTGAAGAACCTGGAGGCTCTGGACAGGTGGCCGGAGGTGGAGCTCTCCCCAGAGGCCCGGCAGGCCCTTGGCAACTTCTGGGAGGCAGAGAGGAAGCGGCGGGAGTATTACGGGAGTAGGTACTTGTAATAGTCGTCTCCGTTCGTTCGTCCTCCGTGCGCTCTGCGCCTCTGCGGTTTATTACCGTAACTTTCAGGGTTTAATTATTCAGCTACGAATATTAACCGCAGAGCCGCAGAGTTCGCAGAGACGTGAAATTTACTTTTTTAGAAGATACTCCATACTGCATGCAGTGTCTCAGAGAGCCACCAATTTTTATATAATTAATGGAATCCGAGGCTCCAGGATGTCCAGGAGGCGAGTGTCTTGGCTTTCTACCGTGCCCTAGAACCCGAGGGTGGTGGGGGCAAAGCCGCTCTAGCATTTTAGAGAGGGCCTTTCGTGTCGTTTCTCTGCGCGTAAGGTTATTTTCATTGAATAACCGCAGCTTGCAGCGGGGTGCGCTGTTTAAATTTTAGAAATACTTTAGTCATTCTTCATTCAATGCGGAATGCGGTGACCTCCTGTGTTTCATTCACTGCATTCAATGTACCAGAGAAATTCAAATCTCTACCTGAAACCATTGTAGTTACCCTCCAGTAAACTGGCCCCCCGTAGTATTCGGACTCGCCACAATTCCCGTAGTAATTTACATAGACTTTATAGGCACCTTTTGGAGCTTTTCCCTGCGGCCAATAAATTATCTCTGGGGAGCCGCTCGTAAGATTGGAACACATGTTGTCTCTATCCAGCGTACCTCCAGAGGGCACATGGGTATTATTGTAACGGACTATATCGCCGTTAGGATCTCGCACGTAAAGGTCGATATCAGCGTTTGCATCCCAGTCTAATGTAACCCTCGCATCCTCTCCGTTTGTATTGTAAGAATTGACCGTAATAGGTTTTTCTGAATGAATTCTTATAATTTCTTTTTCTATATTAACTGCAATAATTGTAGAAAATATCAATAGTATTATTAGTATGATTTTCTTATTTTCCCAAATAAATCCTATTTTTTTGCAGGCGGCACAATATATTCGTTCAAACATTAATGATAATATAATACTAATAAATAAAGATAGAATAAATACTCCAATCTTTTCTATATTATTAATAATTCCACTATATAATAAATCAGAAACGAATATTACATGTGTTAAGAAAGGAGGAATTGCATATGCTGCTATCTGATGTTCAATTATCCAAGTGATTATTATTGCCAATATATTTTCTATTATTCGATGCGCTCTAAATAGAAATGGCAATGATGCAAAAATTGCTATGATTAGTATAATTCTTAAGTTATTTTCAAGATAAGATAATTGTATTAAAATGCTCAATATAATGCATACAATCGAAGTAATAATATAGACTATATTTTTCGATTTATTAATATTTCTTAATTTTTCTTTATTTCTTAATATAGTGAATATTAAAAACCAAATTAAAAGAACTAAAATGAGCGCATTATAGTTAGGGCCCGGTCTATAAATATTGAGGCTTAAATTAGAAAAAGCAATTCCTTTGCTAATATTGTCAGTAACTTCAACTCTTGCGCTATGTTTACCTAAATGAATATCTGTCAAGATAATACTATAATAATTCTCTTTAGCCCATCTGCTTGCTTTTAAACCATTGTCGAGAATGAACCGAAACTTGATCGGATCATTTTCTGGATCATGGGCAGTCGCAGTTAGATCAATGGAATTATCTTCAAATCCATTTTCCATTTCTTCAAAACTCAATATATTTGGTGACTTATTCTCCTCTATAGCTACCGCAATCACAACTTTGACGGGTGCAACAACCTTCACGTCTACGGGTGCAACCCCAATGGTTACAGGCTTGTAGATATAAGACCTGAATGTGTAGCTATCAGCGGTCTTGATGCTGACGCCGGGCATGATCTCCGTGTCCTTGTTCTTGTTGAGGGTTACTGTATTATCCTTGTTATCCATGGAGATGACGCCGTTGGTGCCATCTACAGACCTGATGATCATCTTGCCGTACTGTGTATCGGCCTTGACCTCAGTTGGTGCGTCAGAAATCTGCCAGATGCCATCGATGGATGCCAGATTGGAGTCCGCGCCGCGGAAGGCGTTCTTGAAGTGGACTGCTACTGTAATGAGCTTCTTTTGTTCGCCTACAACTGGATTCTTGTAGTAGTAGGTCTTATCGATCTCGGTTGCGCCATCCTTGGAGGGAGATATGACCTTGCTATCTACAACATTTCCATCTTTAGAGAGCTCCAGCCGGACATAATTATTGTTAACTTCAATATATTTAATAGCCAGCTCATAGCCCTCTCCTAGCTTCAAGGGTGTGCCGGATGTGATGGTCATCTCATCCTTGCTATCCATCAGGACCTTCTCAAGCTGCTCGCTGGAGAGCGAGTTCTCGTCGGTGGACTTCTTGTAGAACAGGTCAGATGCTTCGTCTGCGCCACGATTATATCCAGCGAAGTATTTCTCTCCCTGGAAACCTATTACCATGTAGCTTCCCCAGATATCGCGCTCAAAGGCCTTGTTCTGGGCAGTGGTTGTATATGTAATGCCGTAGGGGGCCTCACCCACCTTGTCACCCGTGAGCCTATTGCCATCAGTTAAGACCATCTTGAGGGTCTCAGTGCCCAGATCCTCCTTTAGATCATAGTAGAAACCAGCGAACGTCTGCGGGTTCCAGTAAAAGGAATTGTCTGTTGGATCAAGGTTGTTTACACCGTTGACAGTACCTGCAATTGCGCCCCTTATCTGGTAATCTCCTGGGTTGGTTATCAACTTATAAGGATAGAACCTAAGTGTATCGTTATCGGCTGTTTTAATCTTGATATCGGCCATGAGGACTGTGTCTTTGTTCCTTCTGAGGATTATGGAGTTGTCCTTGTTGTCCATGGTGATGACGCCATTGGATTCATCTACAGACCTGATGGTCATCTTGCCGTACTGTGTATCGGCCTTGACCTCAGTTGGTGCGTCAGAGATCTGCCAGATGCCATCGATGGATGCCAGATTGGAGTCCGCGCCGCGGAAGGCGTTCTTGAAGTGGACTGCTACTGTAATGAGCTTCTTTTGTTCGCCTACAACTGGATTCTTGTAGTAGTAGGTCTTA
>JAPKYC010000306.1 GCA_026394505.1 Methanothrix sp. | reverse complement strand
TAAAAAGGTTCTAAAGCGTCATAACGATTGTATTCCGGTAGAGATATCGCTTCTGAGCTGGAAATGAGCAAGTCATTGGTCAGGGAATATATCGAGATAATTGAAGATCTGGTTGAAAAGAAGAATCATCTTAATTCCACTGAATTGGAGAATATTTAGCGGTCTATAGATGTTGATTTCGGAAATCCCCTATTCTCTGGGGGTGCCTCCAGGATATGAGGGCAAAGAGAGTGCAATGCGAAAGTGGAGGATCGAACGGGCCAAGCCCGCGCTCCGACATGTATAGCTGCGTGCAGGGTATGAGACCCCCGCACGAATTTGCAGCATCATTCCAATGTTTTTTCCCATGAACTACTGATAAAGCTGAGGCGAAGTTCTAACAAGAGATATGTGGCAAGCAGTCCTAATAAGAGCATTGGTTTTAAATAAGTTGGTAATGAATTATTCTACTATGAAAGCTGCGGTAGCCTTGTTTACGGTTCTCCTTATAGCATTTCTATTTTCCGAAGCTATTGCAGTGGACTTTAATATATCCGGCTCCACGTCCATCCCTACAAAAGATAGTATATTAAATGGATCATACCCTTTCTCGCCTCCTGCAAATTTGAGCAATATGGACTTATCTGACATGAACCTGAGCGGAGTTCACCTGAACCAGTCCGATCTGCAAAAATCGAACCTCAACGAGTCTAATCTAAACGGTACTTATCTGAGATCTGCCTGGTTAATCAATTCTCACCTAAATGGAGCAAGATTAGTACATGCTGATTTAAATGGAGCAGTCCTTACCGGAGCGAACCTTGAAGGAGCAGATCTAACTGATGCTAATTTGAAATATGCTCAATTATCCAAGGCAAAACTTAAGGGCGCTAGCTTAAGAAATGCGGACTTATCTAATGCGGACATGTCAGACACAGATCTCACGGAAGCAGATCTAACTGATGCTCGGCTCTTCAGAACAGATCTGAACGTTGCCAATCTCAAGGGCATTTGCCTTATAAGTGCCAACCTTATTGGGGCACATGTAGGCTGGGCTGATATAAGCGAAAGCTATCTATCTAGAGGTCAATTTACGCTGGCAGAGTTCTACGGTACTAATTTCAGTGGCTCAGATCTGAGCGACGCAGATTTTACAAGGGGGTATCTCATGCGGGCAAATCTGACCAGGGCCAAATTGAATTTCGCCAGTTTGTTTTATGCGGACTTGACAGAGGCAATCCTTATAGATGCTGATATGAAATCAGCTAAACTACCTTATGCCGACTTGACTAGGGCGAACCTTACCGGAGCAGATCTATCAGATGCGGATCTGAATGGTGTCAGGCTGATAGGGGCCGTAATGCAAAACGCAAAACTAAACAGGGTAAACTTGAATGAAATCAACCTGCGAAACGTGAACCTGAGAGGAGCTTCTTTCAAGAAATCCCATCTAGTCATGACCTTCCTGACCAATGCCAATATGACCGGTGCCGACCTGAGCGATGCTACTCTGGACCGAACTGAGATGACTGAAGCAGATTTGAGCGGTGCAAACCTTCAGCATGTCATGTATGATCAGTTTACGCTATATTCTCTGACAAAGGCGAAACTTGATGGAGCAAAGATGTCTGATAATCTGAAGGCAGATCTCCAAGCTTTAGCCGAGACTCTCAACGGAGATGGTAATCTCACAAAATCCGATTGAACTGAGGCCGAAAAGTGAAAATAACTATTTTTGTTAATATTTTATTTTTTATAAAGTAATTATATCCAAAAAGTGCAGGTAAGAACCTCGGGACGTTAAAAGGAGATGTCTTACGCTCTAACCCATAATAGATCGCCTCGCAACCGTTTTAAATCGATCTGCTTGCTTTTACTGACAGCATCGCTATTAGTGGATTGCATACCTACTTTTATCAGGACCATAAGGAAGGCTAGTAAAGCCAAAGCGATTTTCAGGCGAGCTTAGAAGAATAAGCAATATCAAACTTATCACAGTAGGCATTCTTTCTGTTTTTGATCTTCATTCCTGAAAAAAAATCAAACCCCTATCTGCCCTTTCAGCCAATCCCAGCCCTCTTTTGCCGCCCGATCCAGCTCCTTTCTTGCCGACTCCTGCAGCCGGGGAAGCAGATCTTCCGTAAGATTCTTCTGCAACTCCTGCCCCAGACTCTGCAGCGGCTCGACCTCTGCCTGAAGAGCCTGTCCGGGTCCGGAACGCCAATCCTGGGGATCGAACTCGTTGTTGGTGAAGTTCTCTAACCTGGCATGGCCGCTGTCCACTAAAAGCCGGTTGAAATTAGGCGCCGCCAGGGGCTGGCCGTAGAATCCGGTGAGGTAGGCCACGCAGATGAGCCTGCCGTAGCTATCCCGGCCGTTTGCTGAAAGATCGTCGATGTCCAGGTAGACCCTTTTGTTCATGAGCACGGCAAAGGCGAAATCCTTTGCTGCCGGCCCCCTTTCTGATTCTATCTCGGGAGAATCGACATCAGCCAGGCGGATCCTCTCCACGCTGTAGGCTACTTTTGCACCGGTCTTCTCTATGGTAACGTCGAAGGTGTCGCCATCCACTACGTTTGTGACTATTCCGTAGGCCTCATCCTGCTCTGCCAGGGCAATAGCGGGAAAAAGAGTCAATAATAATATAGATATGGTCCCTGTTCTGCAAATCGAGATGGAAATCATGCCCTGACCCCTTTTGATCTCATTGTGAATGCTATTTATTTTTATCCTTATGCCTCCTGCCAAAGACGGGCAGTGGCTCAGGGCTGCTGTACAATTATTTCAAGAGTCGTGGATCTATTTATCGAGCCGTTTACAACCGTCAGCATGTAATTGGTGGTCTCGAATGGCTTCACCTGCGTAAAGCCCTTGAGCGCTACCTCGCCAACACCCTGGTCGATCTCTACCCGGCCGGCTCCAATGACGCTCCAGCTTAAGTTGGAGGCGCCCCCCGGGCTCACGACCGCAGGATCGGCATGAAAGGACTCAATGACCGGATAGGGGGAGCAAAAGACGTTGAGCGCCAGCAGGCCCCCACCCAAGATTGCCGCCAGGAGCAGCACCCAGATCACAATTCCGGTCGGTGTTTTCCAGAACGACTTTTGCATCTCCCAGTAGTTCTTCTTTTCCGCCATCTAATCTACCAGAACGACCTACAGGTAGATATACTCGACTGTATCAGCATATCTCAGTCTTATGCTCACGCCGAGCTATCTTATATTGACCGGGGCATTGGTCGCAGATAACATTCAGCCCTCGAATCTGCTCGCAGGCTAATGAGCACTGACCCTTTCTTCTGTAGATATTATCCAGCAGGCTGTCCACCCCATTTGAGTTCGCTTTTGCCTGGAGCAGGATTTGCTTTGATTCCAAAAGAGCAAAGCCTGCGTCCTTCAGTTCAAATCCCAGTGCCATTCCGGTTTTCCAGCCGGCAGGGGCAAGGTCTACCTCCCCGGAGAGAAGCAGCCTCAAAAAGCAACTGCGAAGATTGGGAGATCGGCTCAAATCGAATTGCTTTCTTACATTGGTCCTCAGATCATCTAAGGAGACGTGCCGCTCTTCCAGGCAGGAAGTGCACAGCTTCAGCTCGTCGGCACGAGACCCTGCCTTTGTGGCCAAAGAGGAGCATCCACAATTGGCGCACGAACCTGACGAATAGTGCACCTTCTTCTCATTTAAGAAATCCATATCATCCATGACTTCATCATCTACGAATTTTTCTGTAAATTGCATTGCTATCACTATTATTATTGTCATAAGCATTTTCGGCGGAAAAGCCCAAAGCCGAGAGGAGTAATTTATCAGCCACACAAGGTTTTTGGGAATCAAAAAAATGCAGGAACCTTTTTCTTGGCCCTGCTTTTATCTGATCCGCAAGTTGCGGATAATCGCGTCTTGCTAGGACAGATCGATTAGATAATAATCAGTTCAGTTAGTATCTTCTGGGTGGCCTGGATGCACCGGCTGGTCTGGCAGGCTTGTGCTTCTGGTAGCAATCGCTGCAATACACGGGCCTGGATCCATCGGGCTTGAAGGGAACTTGACATGTCTTTCCGCACTCTGCGCAGGTGGCATCGTGCATCTCTCTGGGGCCGCTGCTAAAGCCGCCTCTGCTGCCGCTTCCATATCTTTCCATTTTAACTCACTTACCGTTTTATCGACTCAAAGAATCGACTTATGCCACAAAAACATCTCAAGAAATGTTCCTTGGATCGATGCCATTGCAACCTTCTCTACA
>JAPKYC010000089.1 GCA_026394505.1 Methanothrix sp. | reverse complement strand
CCCGCAGACCAGGCATTTGACAACCGTAGAGGCATGAGCGAATATAACCTGCTCTTTCTCGCAGTCGTTGCACTTTACCTTGACGAACTTAGATGGCAAATTTATCCCTCCACCAGATCGAACTTGCCAGCCCTAAAGCCAGGACGGTTATGGGCCTTCTTGCAAGTATTGCATCGGTAGCGCAGGTTCAGCCTCTTGACGGGCTTGTCGCCGCCCGGAACTTTAGAGAACTTGCCCTGATTTCCTATTCCATTGGCTCGCGCCTTCTGCCTCACGATATGAGTCATCGAGGAAGCACGGCCTTTTCTCACCCTCTCCACCGTTTGGGGGGTATGCTTTCTACAGAACGGACAGTAAGCGTTAAGCTTTTTTGGCATCTTCACAACGCATCATCTCTCAATCTTCACTTCAGAAGCTAATTTTTTGTTGCGCAGATTTCTGGCGTGAACGGCCGGGAGCACAGCCACA
This sequence comes from Methanothrix sp., assembly GCA_026394505.1. Taxonomy (GTDB): domain Archaea; phylum Halobacteriota; class Methanosarcinia; order Methanotrichales; family Methanotrichaceae; genus Methanothrix. The sequence continues at coordinate 27,098 of JAPKYC010000089.1, read as the reverse complement.
TCATCCTTCCCGAGAAGGTAATTTCTCCCGTCAACTCCCACGAACAGAGGAACACTATCCAGCAACCGCACAATTTCGTATTCCCGAGCTATATCTTTCTTGCCCGTTAAAGGCCTTTCGGTGTGAGCCACATGAGCCAGGATGGCCCCGCGACCGGAGGCAATGGCAGAGAGCATCTGCCGGTAGATCTCCTCTTCCTCCTCAGTCATGCCCAGGAGGGTCTCCTCTCGAGAAGCGGAGCGGGCACTACGCAGCGCCCGGCGGACGATCTTTTTCACCCTCTGGTCGAGCAGCTTATTCACGCTGTTCTTCTCGCTCTTGAGTGTGTCTTGCAGAATCTGAGCCTCTACGCTGAAGGGGTCCTCTACCTGTGAGAGCTCCTGCCCCAGGCCGGCCAGATAGACGCCGACCTGCTGGTAAAAGTTCTTATCCAGATGCTGAAGCTCCGCGGATTTGCGCTCTTCTCGAAGCGCATTGGCCAGATCCAACTCATCCACCTCTTGCGCGGGCCTGTTATCTGAGATCAAATAATATAATGCTTTGTGCGCGCCTCTGCCACACCTCGCGCCATGAGAAATACGGCGACGCAGGCAGGCAGCTCTGTCTCCCCCTCCGCCAGATTATAGCTAACCCCCCTCATCTGAGTTTTGAAGGGCTTTAAAATCTGCAGAGGCACTGCTTCCTCTCCGAAGACCACGGCATCTTGCAGAGGATCGAAGTCTTCCAGATCGCGGAGCGTGAGAGGAGTCACGCGCATTCCCGAGCCGCCGTGCAGGCTGCCGGGACAGCGAATCAGCCGGCGCACGTCGGCTGTCACCGGCTCGTCCGTCTCGCCCCCTAAGACTTCTACGAACTGGTCTGCCAGATAATTGTTGATAACATATTTCCAGATATCCTGGACGCCTTTTATGCTATCCAGATTGCCTGAGCGTATATTGTCCAATACCCGATCATTCTTAATCCGCGTATAGAATTCGACAGCCCGAACCTCTCCAATGCCTTTTATCTCAGTAAGCCTTTTCACAGCACTTTTTTCATCTAACGTGCGAATTTCTTCAGCAAATCTCACAACCGCTTCATTGAACCTGCCGCCCCATCCAGGCGAATTCTCGGCGGGACATCTGAGTGCACGAACTTTATCAGCGCCGACATCCCCCGAAATCAATACTTTGAATCTCAGCCGTTCGATATCAAGGCCTCTGCCCGTTAAATAGTCCACAATTTCCCGTCGCTCATCGCCACCCAAAGTAAATATCCGCGGATCGCGAATGTGAATATGATAGCCTCTGCCGCCAGAGAACACAATACTGATCATTTTTTCTGAAAAACCAAAATCTGCGGTCAGAAATCCCAAGAGCTTTTGCGTCTCCTTCTTTACCAACTCCAGCATCTCGCTGTAGCTTTTGGGCGCATTTCTCAGATGATCGGCATCCAGGTCGAAGATGAGATCGGAGCCCTGCCAGAGCTTCTCTTTCATGGTCGGTGCGCCGGGCCGCTCATAGTAGGCGGCCGAGTGATAGACGTGGCGCGGCACCATTGCTCGCACATAATCGATCAGCTCGCCGCGCGAGAAGAAGGACTTGTGGCGACGCATACCGGAATCGTCAAAAAAAAGAAAGCCCCATTCTCGGGAGGCTAGGCTAGGCGGGGCATCCAGGGAGGATTCAATGTAATAGCCCCGGAACTTGGTGACAAGGAAATTATGGGTTAGTGCGTTCAGTCTCCCACCTTCCATAACCATATTAATATCTAATATTTAAATCTAAGTTTTCTTATGTATGGTTGTTGCATTGTTACGCCGAATTCGCTGGAAAGAGGATATGTCGGTAGAAATTAATGCAGGTCTTGAGATGAGGGTCTGGAATAGGAAGTAAAGTAAAAGGAGATCACCCCCAATTCCAGCATGATGAGGCAGTTCCTGTTAGGCATTAAAAAAAGCCACATTCAAGAAGAGATGTGATCTGTTTATATTAATTCAATAAAAATGATTGTATTCAACTAAAATTTCAAAACATCGATCCATATATATGTAGCTATTAAACTTGCCAAAACTCCTAAAATAAACGATAGAGTATTTGATTTTATGTTTATAACTTTTCTGAATGATCTAAAACTATTTATTTTGCCTTGATCGATGACATCTAACAACTCTTTAGCAAGCCCAATTGCTCGCTTGTATGCTATGATCGTATCTCCATGAGATTTTCCGATCGATCTCATTTCAACAAGCCTTGCTTCAGATAAGAGATTATGATACTCGACAACTTTTTCCTTGAACTCTGTCTCGGACATGTTGACGCCAAATTTTCTTAGATTATCATCGCCATTGATATCGCGGAGGAGTTCCCCAATATCTCCCCATATGATTTTAAGACAATCTAGAGTTGCACGCTCTAGGTGCCCTTTCGCCTTACCGATGTTCTCTGCTTTTTTTGAAGCATCAAATTCAGGATTTAAGATCTGAAAAACATGTGAAAGTATATTTTCGATTTCAAGAAGAGTTTCATCTGGTTTGGCGCTCAGGTAGACCACAGCATCGGCGTAAGCAGGAATGAATTCATCTCGATAGTATTCAGATAGATCGCACAATGCTTTGACATCGCTATCTGTAATACAGTTTTCGCTCTTGGTTTTCTTAGAAGGCATTCAAAGGCTCCAAATAAGACCCGCATTCAATCATTCTAAAACACCTACGGTATATTATTAAATGACATACGCAAATAGCTGCGGCTGTTAGGCCTTCGATTATTTGTCTAATCCTAACATTTTTCTAAATTTACTTGCTGATTTATATGGAACTACTTTGAATATATTGCCACTTCTTGATACTAGATTGCTATCTATTTTTTTGACCTTTAATTTCTTCCCCGATTTTTTTTCGACAAAATCATCTACATCCCTTGTTGAGGCAAAGTTGGATATTTTTTCGCCCCATTTTTTCTCGAAGAAAATCGTCTTAGCCACCATAATTTACACCCATTATACCTACTGGAATACGTTTCCAGAATCTCCCTTATAAATGTTTAGCTTATGAGCCGATCTTATTCGTTGCAAACCGACTATTCTTATAGTATCTAATACTCGGTCGCATACCTTTCGCGACAAGATTATAATTCTTCTCCGCTTTTCATTTATAAATCCTTCGAAATCGCAATTTATCAGATCACCGCATGTATTGATATTATTGATATTCCATTGGAGCCATGTGGATGAACCGATCCATGGCCAGTCCCCGGCCCGCCAGATAGTCCACAATCTCCCGTCGCTCATCACTGCCGAAACTAAAGACTCGCGGGTCTCGAACGTGGATGTGATAGCCCCTGCCTCCGGAAAAGACTACACTCATTCTGCTCTCGCTAAAGCCGAAGTCGGATAAAAGAAAGCCCAGCAGCTTTATAGTCTCTTTTTTTACCAACTCCAGCATCTCGCTGTAGCTTTTGGGCGCATTTCTCAGATGATCTGCATCCAGGTCGAAGATGAGATCGGAGCCCTGCCAGAGCTTCTCTTTCATGGTCGGTGCGCCGGGCCGCTCATAGTAGGCGGCCGAGTGATAGACGTGGCGCGGCACCATTGCTCGCACATAATCGACCAGCTCGCCGCGCGAGAAGAAGGACTTGTGGCGGCGCATACCGGAATCGTCGAAAAAAAGAAAGCCCCACTCGCGAGAAGCGAGGCTAGGTGGGGCATCCAGGGAGGATTCAATGTAATAGCCCCGGAACTTGGAGACCAGGAAATTAAGGGTTAGAGCGTTCAGCCTCCCAACCTCCATAGATCTCCGGCCGGCGATCGGCAAAACAGGAAACCTCGCGGCGAAAAGCATCCCGATCGGCCAGGTCGATATCGGCCCATATCAAAGCTTCCTCAGAGCCGGCCTCGGCTAAAACCCGCCCGCGAGCATCGATGATCAATGAGCCCCCGCCGCGAGCCCAGTTGCAGGCCAGATGAGGCATCTGGTTCTCTATGGCCCGGGCCATGGCCAGCACGTGCCACTGCTCCTGCCGTTGCGCGGGAAACTGGGCCATGGTGACGAGGATTTCTGCGCCCTGCAGGGCGAGAGAGCGCGCCACCTCAGGAAAGCGCAGGTCGTAGCAGATCTGCAGGCCCAAGCGGCCCCACTTCGTGGCTACCGGCGAGATGAATTCTCCGCCATCGAAGTGCTCCTTCTCCCCAGCGAAGGGGTGGATCTTATGGCGAAGCTGCAGGCCGTCGCCATCCAGGCAAAAGCCCAGGTTCTGCCGGCCGCTGCGCAGCGAGCCGATGAAAAGGCAGTCGTGCTCGCGAGCCAGGGCCCGGAATGGATCAAGCGAGTGATAGGGCGGCTGATCCGAAGCGTTGGGAGAGGACTGCAAGGAAGGCTCATAGCAAAAGCCGGTCAGGAAGAGTTCGGGAAAGACCAGGATCTCTGCGCCTTCGGCTAAGGCCGCGCCGGCCATCTGCAATGCTCGGGAGAGGTTTTTATCGGGATGACAGGGCTGCACGGAAAGCTGGAGGCAGGCGGCTCGCATATTAAAAATAGGGCAAGTTCGTATATATTAAGATAGACATAGCAGAGCAGAATATAATCGAGGTTGAATGGCCAAGAGCTACAAGCTCCGCATTTACGAGATCCTGGAGTCGATCAATGCAAGAGACAAAACGGCGGAGGCTGTAAATCTCCTTATGCTGGTACTGGTGGTCCTCAATGTCACTGCGGTCGTCCTGGAAACCGTGGAGAGCATCTATGCGGCCCACAAGGATCTGTTCCATTACTTCGCAGACATATCCGTTGTAGTATTCACCATTGAATATATTTTGCGCATCTGGTCTTGCGATGTGGATCCCAAATACAGGCGTCCCTTTTCAGGAAGGCTTCGCTTCGCTCTGACTCCATTGGCGCTGATAGACCTTCTGGTAATATTGCCGACCTATGCCATACTGGCCTTTCCCACTGATCATAAGCTACTGCGAAGCCTTCGCGTGCTCTGGACTTTCCGGCTGCTCAAGCTCAGCCGCTACTCAGATTCCCTGCAGACCATAATGGATGTGATACGCGCCCAACAGCGCGAGCTGGCCATGAGCTTCTCGGCCATCATGTTCTTCATGGTGCTATCCTCGACTGTGATCTATTTTTTGGAGCATGAGGCTCAGCCGCATCTTTTTCCGGACATACCCGCTACCATGTGGTGGGCGGTGCTGACCATGACCACCGTCGGCGAGAATTTTTATCCCATAACCCCTCTGGGAAAGCTGGCAGGCGGGCTGATCATAATTTTGGGTGTGGCCACCTTCGCGCTGCCCACATCCATTCTCACCTCCGGTTTCGTGGATGAACTAGAGAGGCGCCGGGAGGAGAAGGAAGCCCAAGCGAAAGAAAGACGCGAAAATGGCCCTTAAACGACGCTGGAAAGAATTTATATGCAAAACAGCACTCCATAACTCCCGGCAATGAATCAGGACCTCAAGACACGCATCTACGGCATACTGGAGCCGGGAGAAGAAGACAGCAAGTACTTCGACCCCTTCATCATGGGCCTGATATTATTAAACGTAGCTGCCGTGGTGCTGGAGACGGTGCAGTCGATCTACTCCGCCTACGCCCCCCTCTTTTATGCTTTTGATGTATTTTCGGTGGCCGTCTTCACAGTTGAATACATTCTTCGCGTCTGGAGCTGCACCGTAAATCCCAGATTCAAAGATCCGGTGCAGGGCAGGCTGCAATTCCTGGTGACGCCTCTGGCCTTAGTCGATATCATAGCTGTGTTGCCTTTCTATCTGCCCATCTTCTTCCTGGATTTGAGGTTCATGCGAGCCATGCGCCTCTTCCGGCTCTTTCGGGTGCTTAAGCTGGCGCGCTACTCCGAGGCGCTGCAGACCTTCGTGGATGTGCTGCGGCTGAAGAAGGAAGAGATTTTGCTCATGTTCTTTGCCATCATGATACTGCTCGTCGTCTCCTCCAGCCTCATGTACGAGGCGGAGAACGCCGCTCAGCCCGAGGCCTTCTCCAGCATTCCGGTGGCCATGTGGTGGGGCATTGTGACCCTGGCCACGGTGGGCTACGGAGATGTATATCCCGTGACACTCTGGGGCAAGTTGATCGGCTCGATAGTAGTAATATTAGGCATAGGACTCTTCGCCCTGCCCACCGGGGTTCTGGCCTCCGGTTTTGCCGAGGTGCTGGCTAAGAGAAAAGAGGATCGGAAGCTGCAAAAATTGAGATGCCCGCATTGTGGGCGGTATATCGGTGATCTGGCAGGCTCAGCCGGGCCCGGCGATGAGGATCCAGAGGAAAAATCCAAGGAAAAATAGAATAGATCACAGGATAATGCTGCCAGCATGAAGGCTTCTCGCGATATCACCAAGATCGAGCTGGGAGAAGAGTTTCGGATCTGCCCGGAATGCGGGGCGAGATATGATGTGGGATGGCGGATGTGAGACACTGATATACTTGTAATTCGTTGTAATACAAGGTGATTGAGATCTCCACATCCGTATCGATTCGACTTCCAGACGACATGGCAGATAGCCTGAAGAGCCTCTCTGAAACCATAGATCGCTCCAAGGCGTATATCATCAAGAAAGCGCTGCAAGCATATCTTGAGGATTATTCAGATTACCTGATTGCTCAGGAACGTTTGAACGACAAAAGCGACAAAGTGGTATCTTGCGACGAGATGAGGGAACTAATTGGCCTGCAGGATTGAGTACAAATCATCTGTGGCCCATGACTTGAAGAATCTGGACAAGGCAGTTGCCCTGAGATTAGTCAAAGAGCTGGAAGAGGAGTTATCCTGCGACCCGGACTGCGGAGAGGTGCAAACGGTGCAGTTCAAAGGGCTGTTCAAACTGCGCATTGGAGACTACCGGGTCGTCTATTCTAAGAAACAGGGCGGAGTATTGGTATTGCGAATCAGAAATCGCAGCAGGGCGTATAGATAGCGAGATAGTAGCGGCACATCCGCGCAGGAATCTCAGGAGAAATGTTATGGACGACAACTTGGAAAAGCTCGCAAAGAGCGTGAAGACCTTCATGCCCCAGATGCTGGAACCACCCTACTCTGGTATCCCTACCTTTTTCGGGGCGCCGCACCAGCCGGAGATAAAAGATATGGACATTGCTCTGGTGGGCGTGCCCTTCGACCTGGGCGTGACCAACCGCAGCGGCGCGCGCCTGGGCCCGCGGGAGATCAGGAACCAGTCCCGGCTGGTGGGAGTCTACAACCACTACAGCCGCATGACGCCCTTTGCCGCTCATCGAGTAGCGGATGTGGGAGATGTGCCCTTTCATACCACCTATAATCTGGAAGAGGCACTCTCGGATATTGAATCATTCTACAGGAAAATGTCCTCCTCCGGGGTCCTTGCCATAACCGCGGGCGGGGATCACTCCATAACCTTTCCCATTCTCAAAGGCCTTTCTTTAAAAGAGAAGGTCGGCCTCATCCATTTCGACTCGCATTGTGACACGTCGGCACCTTTTCACGGAAGCGGATTGCAGCACGGCTGCCCCATGCGAAATGTCGTGGAGGCGGGGCTGGTGGACCCAAAGCGCACGGTGCAGCTCGGCATCCGCGGCGCTGCGGAGCTGCTCTGGCAATTCTCTTACGACTGCGGCATGAGAGTAATTCATATCGAAGAGTTTTATGAGCTGGGAATGAAGAAAGTAGTCTCGGAAATCAAGAGCCGGGTGGGAGACGGTCCTGTCTACATATCCTTCGACATCGACTGTCTGGACCCGGCCTTCGCTCCGGGTACGGGAACCCCGGTGGTCGGAGGCATGAGCAGCTTCGAGGCCTTGCAGGTCTTAAGGGGCCTGTCAGGGTTGAATGTCATCGGCGGGGATCTGGTGGAGGTAGCCCCACCCTACGATCCCAGCGGGATTACGGCTCTGGCCGGGGCCACGCTGATGTTTGAAATTCTCTGCCTGGCGGCTTCATCCAAGGCGCCTAGTACTTCCGGGCCTAATTGAAGCCATGATTGTGAGAGGATAATGTGCCTTTGTGAACGGCTGACCGTTTTTCGCGCTAATCAAGGCTTCGCGTGAGATTCAATAGGGTCCGGTTTCACGCGAAGGCGCGAAGCCGCGAAGTTAAATTATGATAGTCTTAACAGCATCTATATCGTGGAAGTCGATTTTATCTGGATAGACATTGATTATGCTGTCCTATATATTAGTTTAGGTTATTGTATAATCAACTAGTAATATTTTGTGGTCGTATTCTTAACGTAAAATTCAACGTATTGAGCATGTTCGCTGGTAGTAAGCACTAATCCCACATTCCTACCCAAAAGATCGATTCAGATCCAAAAAACTTAAAGTACCTTGCAGAAGAAGGCAGATCTCATGGATATTGAGGAGATCGCCAGGAAGTACTGCATGAGGGAGCTGAAGCCCATTGCCAAGAAATACGGCATTGGAACACGTCGCGTAAAGAAAATGGATATCATCAAGGCATTTCCGCCGCAGGCACTGGCGGAGCTGACGGGTGAGCAGCAATAAGCGGGAGCTTTTTCATGGCAAGACTGGGCAGATTCATTCGGGCAAGAACCATCTCCGATGCCTGGGCTAGAGGCCTTGGCCTCATCTGGCGGCAGGGGGCAGAGATCACTGATGAGAGGGGCACCAGGATACGGGAGATCTTATCTTTGCAGGTGGTAGTGGAGGACCCCTATCTGGAGATGATTCCTGCCGAGTATTCCTGGAATGAGGAGCGTCTGGAGGAGTACGCCCAGCAGCTTTTATCCGGCAATAATCCCGGTTTTGAGTACACCTACGGCGAGCGCCTGCGTGCCTGGTCCTTGCCGGGCATGCCTGCACTGGATCAGATCGAGCAGGTCATCTTACGGCTCAAGGCCTCGGCCAATACGCGCCGGGCAACGGCCGTAACCTGGATAGTGCCCGTAGATACGGCCAAAGACGAGGTTCCCTGCATGATTGTGGACGACTTCAAACTGCGCGATAGCCGCCTGCACCTGTCCATCTTCTTTCGCAGCCATGACTTTGCCGGAGCCTATCCCGCCAATCTCTACGGCCTGGCCAGGCTGCTGCAATACGTCAGCAGCCAAGCGGGGGTCGAGCCTGGATCGATCTCCACCACCAGTGCCTCAGCGCACATCTACGAGCATGACTGGGACTTTGTGGAAAAGATGCTGCTGGGGACGGGATCGGAGGAGATTTGAGAGTCCATAGTAACCCAATGGCACCGCAAAGAATATCTGCTTTTATCGAATTCTCCCTTCGTTCATGGTCGATAGCCTATTAATGATCAAGGCCGAGGAGGTCCTGGAGAAGATCGAGAAGGGCAAACCGGTGGAGTATGAGAACGTCATCATCTACGGAGACCTGGATCTGCACCGCCTGGACCTGCCCTTTGATAAAAATAAGCTTAAGATCATAAAATCAATAATAAAAATTGAGTACTCCGTTATCAAAGGGGATGTCTTCTTCGATCACTCCGCCTTCTTTGGGCTGGTGGACTTTGACGGCACCACCTTTACCAAGGCGGCCAACTTTTCCGGCTCTCATTTTCAGGAGGATGCCGGCTTTTCCGATGCCCAGTTTCAGGGAGAGGCCAATTTCACCCGGGCCCACTTTGCCATCGATGCCAATTTTTCCCGCGCCAAGTTCAATGATGCCGACTTCGGCCGGGCGCGGTTCGAGAAATATTTCCACCTGGCCAATGCCAAGGTGTACACATTGAATCTGTCCGATGCCGTCTTCTCGCAAGGTTCGAGCATTCACCTTAAGGACTTTAATTTTAACCGCATAGTCGTCCGCTGGAATTCCATCAAGGAGCACATTCCCTTTAACGGCTCGGTGTACCTGACGCTCACCAAAAACTTCAGGAACCTGGAGCAGTTCGAGGATCAGGACGACTGCTATTACCAGTACCGGAAGGAAAAGCAGGCGCGCTCGCACAGGATCTTCCCCAAGCTCTTCGATCGTCTGGCCTGGCTCTCCTGCGGCTACGGGGTGCGCCCCTCGTATACCATTCTGCTGAGCCTGGCCATCATCCTCCTCTTCGCGGGCATCTTCTGGGCGGGAGACTCTCTGCAGCCGGACGGCGCAGATACGCACCGGCAAGATAAGGCGAGCGTATCGCCGAGCGATGCCTTCTACTTCAGCAGCATGGAGTTTTTAGGCAAGACCCCCCAGAATTTCCGCATCATCGAGGGCTATGAGGTCCTGACGGTGATGGAGACCCTGCTGGGATGGCTGCTCATGGCTCTCTTCCTGGTCACATTGAGCCGGGTGATGCTGAGATGAGATAGCAGCGGCGCACAGATGCGGGCGGGGGCACAGAAGGGGGGGGAGGGGGCCGTTGTGGATCTTCACAATCCCAAGTCTAATTGATGAAAATGCCATAGAAATCGTTATCGGTAAAATTAGAAAACCACCCACAATCCGCCGCGCACCATCAGGGAGTGTGGGCCTGAATGCATCGGGTTGCACGCACTATTTGGAGCTGGGATTAGCCCGTTACAACCCAGCTCCCTGGCCTTGTTGTACCATGCCTGGACAAGGTTGGTCGTTCACAGGCCGTGCCGTTGGTGATGCATCCTCCAATACTGCCGATATTAACGGCCAACGATAGATACTACTCCACAGTTATTAGTCTCGCTGTTATATGCCCACGTTGATGGATCTGAATCTAAAACCGTGTACGTGCCGACAGGCAGATCTTGTCCGTTTGGTATGGTCACAATCCAGTATGCATTGGGAACTCCGCCCATTCCGGGCACGCCCGAAGCCTGCCAAGGACCATAAACCTTCCAATTCTTTCCATCTACCAAGCCTATGGTGCCGGGAATCTGAGTGCCCTTACCATCGTTCCAATGGTAAGTACCAATTTTTGTAAGCACTCGCGGCTGGTCTATTGTGAAAACCGTTGGATTCGGTGGATTGTTATACACAGTCAGACATGAAGCTTGTGCAAAGATGCGTACTTCGTTATTATCGGGACCGGGCGCGGCATAACATTGACCTACGCCACTCGGGACTCCTATAAATATCGCAACAAGAATCGCCAATAACTCTATCCACTTATGCATTCGATATACCCTCCTTTGGGCGCTAAATATTCTTCTATTAACGACCATTATCATTATATTACTCATATATACTTTTTGCCAGTTATCCAATCCTCATTTAGATAACCGGCTGTTAACTTCCTCATTCCCTCTTTTGGATCGACAAGATAATCTTGGTTCATCGCTGTTTTGAGTGGTTAAGGGCAAAGTTTATAGTCTCTTTGCAATTTGCATTAATTGGCATAATTTGATTCCAAACTGGCTGGGGTAAAGAGGTCAAGGATTGATTCTAAGCCAAAATCAAGTTCATAGAACCTTAAATCGTCTCAAGGCGCGCCTCGACCGTAATGCCTTCCTGCGCCAATACAGCGATGAGCTGCCGCTACGATCTGAGCTGTTCAACACCAACCAGCTGGTGCGGCATGCTAAGGTGCTGGCAGAAGGCCATGAGTTTGATCCAATGCCCGGCAAGGACAGGCTTTTGCCAAGGCTGGCTGAGAACGAGGCGATCCTGCTGCAGGCAAACGAGCTGCTAACAGAGGCCGCGGCATCGAACCAGCGGATTTCGCCGGCATCTGAGTGGCTGCTCGACAACTTCTACAAGATAGAAGAGCAGATTCGCATGGCCAAGCGGCATCTGCCCAAAGGTTACAGCAAAGAGCTGCCGCATATGCAGAGAGGGCAGCTGGCCGGCTACCCGCGCATTTATGACATTGCTAAGGAGCTGATCCTTCATACCGATGGTCGGGTGGATGCAGAAAGCCTGAAACGCTTCGTGGATGCTTATCAGACGATCACAGTGCTTAACCTGGGCGAACTTTGGGCAGTTGCCATCATGCTCCGCCTGGCACTGATAGAGAACCTGCGGCGCATCTCTTTGCGAATCGCCAAGGGCAGGATTGATCACAACCTGGCAGGTTACTGGGCAGATCAGGTAATTCTGACGGCAGAGACAAAACCAAAGAGCATGATCGTTGTGGTGGCTGATCTGGCTGGCTCAGACCCTCCAATGTCCAGTTCCTTTGTTGCAGAATTTGCCCGAAGGTTGGAAGGACAGAGCCATGCTCTGGCTGTCCCGTTAATATGGATTGAAGAGCGTCTATCTGAGAAGGGAAAGACCATCGCACAGATGGTCCTGGAGGATATCCAGCAAGAGGCTGCAGATAAGGTCTCCATAGGTAACAGCATTGGAAGCTTTCGTTTTCTTGAGTCCATGGACTGGAGGAAGTTTGTAGAGGGGACGAGCGCTGTCGAGAAGGCACTGCACATGGATCCGGTTGGCACATTTAGCCAGATGGACTTCGCCACTCGGGATCGTTACCGTCACACAGTTGAGTGGATCGCAAGGCGCAGCTTGCATTCTGAGGAAGAGGTGGCACTTTTGGCGGTAAAACTGGCCCAGGAGAATGTTGAGGCTAGGGGCAGCGAAGATCGAAGTGCACACGTTGGGTTCTACCTGATAGATAAGGGGCTACCTGAGCTGGAGAGGGCAGCCGGGATGGGCCGGTCGCTGATGGAGTCACTTAGCAGGACCATTCACCAGTTCCCTCTGCTCTGTTATCTCGGCGCGATAACGCTGGTCACGGCCCTCATCACCGCTACAGTACAGGTCCAGGCTTATGAGCTTGGATCGGGCGGATGGATGCGGGTCTTAGCTTCCATCTTCCTGGTGATCTGCATAAGCAGTCCTGCGGTCGGCCTGGTGAACTGGCTGGCGACCATGCTTGTCAGGCCTCATGCCCTCCCCAGAATGGACTTCTCTTTAGGCATTCCAGAAGAGCTGCGAACGCTGGTGGTGGTACCATCTGTTCTGACCAGCCCTGAAAAAGTTATGGATCTGCTGGAGGGTATCGAGGTTCGATACCTGGCAAACCGGGATATAAACCTCCACTTCGGCCTTCTGACGGATCTGGGCGACGCCGAGCAGGAGGTTGTGCCTGAGGATAAGCATCTGTTGCTCATGGCTCGTCAGGGAATCGAGGCTCTGAATGAAAAGTATCATTATAGTATCTTCTTTCTCTTCCCCCGCCAGCGCAGTTGGGACCCCAAGGAGGAGATCTGGAGGGGCTATGAGCGAAAAAGGGGCATACTCGGGGAACTCAACTCTCTCTTACGAGGCGGGTCCAAAAATAGCTTCTCCTTGATCGCGGGCGACGTATCGATCCTGCCCAGGATAAAGTACGTCATCACAGTTGACGAAGATACCAAGATGCCCTACGACTCTGCCCGGCGGCTGGTGGAGAACATGGCCCACCCTCTCAACCGCCCCAGGTTCGATGAGCATAAGCAATATGTCGCTGAGGGCTACAGCATCCTTCATCCTCGCCTGAGCTCAGGCATGCCTGAGGCAGACCGATCGAGGTTTGTGAGGCTCTTCGGAGGCGAGCCGGGAATTGATCCATACACGCGGGAGGTCTCGGATGTCTACCAGGACATTTTCGGGGAAGGCTCCTTTACCGGCAAGGGGATCTACGACGTGGATGCCTTTTCTCAGTCTCTGGGCGGACGCTTTCCAGATAACCTGATCCTGAGCCATGATCTTCTGGAGGGTAGCTATGCCAGAGCGGCACTGGTCAGCGATGTGCAATTCTATGAGGACTATCCCTACCGCTACACCACAGACGTTAGCCGGAGGCACAGATGGATCAGGGGAGACTGGCAGATTGCCAGTTGGCTGCTCATGCACGTGCCAGGCCCGGGAGGCTTGATCCTGGACAACCCGATCTCAGCGTTATCCCGATGGAAGATCCTTGACAACCTTCGGCGCAGCCTGGTGATCCCCGCCCAGATTTTGCTTCTGTTTTTGGCATGGTTGATGCTGCTGCAGCCGAGGTTTTGGACCGCGGTGGTGGTGGGAGCGGTTCTGGCTTTACCGGTGCTCTCTTGCCTCCGAACGATCCTGAACAAGTCCGCCGAGCTGCCCATGGATCAGCACCTGCATCATGCCGGGAGAGCAATCGTCAGATACCTGGCCCAGGCGGGGCTCAGCCTGACCTTTTTGCCTTATGAGGCCTTCTTCAGCCTGGATGCAGTTGTGCGCACCGGAGGGCGAATGCTATTCACCCATAAGCGGCTGCTGGAATGGACCTCTTCGAGCAGCTCCAGGAGCAGTGGAAAGAGTGATCTGGCGGGAATCTATCAGTCGATGTGGATAGCCCCGGCAGTAGCCATTGTCATGGCTTCTTATCTTTGGTTTTGGCGTCCTGATGTTCTGTACGTCGTCTGGCCGCTGCTGGCATCTTGGAGCCTCGCACCTGCTGTTGCCTGGTGGATCAGCCTGCCCCTTGACACACCCAAGGCAAAACTTGACGAGGATCAAACGATCTTCCTGCGCAAGCTTTCAAGGAAGACATGGAAGTTCTTCGAGACATTCGTGGGGCCCATAAGCCACTGGCTTCCGCCGGACAACTATCAGGAGAACCCGCGCTCTGTGGTTGCTAACGGCACATCGCCCACGAATATGGGGCTGTCGCTGTTGGCAAACCTGGCGGCATACGACTTCGGCTATATCTCGGCAGGAAAGCTGATAGAGCGCACTGGCAGCTCCCTTCAGACTATGAAAGTGCTGGAACGGTCCCAGGGCCACTTTTACAACTGGTACGATACTTTGCTGCTTCTGCCAATGCCGCCCAAGTACATCTCAACTGTGGATAGCGGAAACCTGGCAGGCCATTTGCTGACTCTGCAGCAGGGGCTATTCGAGCTTTTGGACCAGAAGATTCTGCCTTTGCAGGCCTTTGAAGGTCTCAGGGACACGCTGTATATCCTCATGGATGCATATGGGGGAGGTGGGCCAACCGAGGAGTGCCGAAAGGATATTGTGCCCCCGGAGGTGCTGGTCCAGATCGATCGGTTTCAGGCTGAGCTTTTGTCGCCTCCATGTACACTCTCAGCAGCCTGGATGCTCTTGGACCAGCAGGCAAAGGCTGCAAAATGGATAATAGAATGCCTGGGCCCAGGGACAGATGATCCGGTTAGGTTTTGGATGCAGGCCTACGAGACGCAGCTACGGGACCATCTGGATGACCTTGTCCACACGGCTCCGTGGCTCAAGGTTCCACTATGGGCGATGACGCATTCTCCCTTGGTGGAGGGCCTCACTTGCGGCTCAGCCGAACATGTAGTAATACTTGGCGAACTGCAGGCTAAGCTGCTCAGACTTGACAGCATTCCATCACTGAAAGAGGTCCCAGAGATGGCCATGAAGCTCATGCCTATGATCGACCAGATCCTCGGCAGCCTCCAGGGCGAAGATCGCCAGGATGAGAGAGACTGGTTCCTCCAGCTCGGACAGATGATCACTGAGGCCAGCGACCGTGCCGGCAATAGGATAGCATCCCTCGAGAAGCTTGCGCTCGACTGCGGCGAGCTGGCTGAAATAAGATACGACCTCCTCTTCGATAAGTCACGTCGGCTTCTTGCCATAGGCTACAACGTCGATGACCTCAGACGCGATGAGAGCTGCTATGATCTGCTGGCATCTGAGGCCAGGCTATCCAGCTTCGTTGCCATCGCCCAGGGGAGTCTCAAGCAAGAGCACTGGTTTGCTTTAGGTCGCATGCTTACCATCGCCGGCGGAGAGCTGGCTTTGCTCTCATGGGGAGGAACCATGTTCGAGTATCTCATGCCGCAACTGATCATGCCTACCTATGAGAACACCCTCTTAAACCAGACCTATAGGGCGATAGTCAGGCGACAAATCGAATACGGTGAACAGCGTGGCGTTCCCTGGGGCATATCAGAGTCCGGCTATAACATGACAGATGTCAACCAGATTTACCAGTACCGCGCCTTCGGAGTGCCTGGCCTGGGGTTTAAGCGCGGGCTGATTGAGGACCTGGTGATCGCGCCTTACGCTTCGGTTCTGGCCCTGATGGTGGAACCGGCCGAGGCATGCACCAACCTGCAGCGAATGGCTGCCGAGGGCTACCTTGGGCGGTATGGTTTCTACGAGGCGATCGATTACACTCCATCGCGTCTTTCTCGGGACGAGACCAGTGCAACTGTACAGTCCTTCATGGCCCACCACCAGGGCATGAGCTTCCTATCTCTGGCTTACGTGCTTTTAGACCGACCCATGCAAAGAAGGTTCATGGCCAACCCGATCTTCCAGGCTGCGGATCTGCTTCTCCAAGAAAGGGTTCCGAAGGCTGCGCCCTTCTATCCCCATGCTTCTGAGGTTTCGGCATCAATCTGGAGGGCAGGCATGCCGGATTGGCGTGAGTCCCTGCGGGTCATCGATGATCCGAACACTCTCCGACCTGAGGTGCACCTGCTCTCTAATGGCAGATACAGCGTAATGGTCTCCAGTTCAGGCGGGGGGTACAGCAAGTGGAAGGAGATCGCTGTTACTCGCTGGCATGGTGACCCCACCCGCGACAATGATGGCATGTTCTTCTACATCCGTGACCTGGACAGCGGCGAGGTTTGGTCTGCAGGATATCAGCCTGTGCTCAAAGACTCAGAGACATACCAGGCGATCTTCCGGGGATCAAATGCAGAGTTCCGGTCAAGGGTTTTGGATATTGATACCTATGCCGAAGTGGTCGTCTCCCCCGAGGACGATGTCGAGCTACGCGGCATCAGCGTCACCAACCGATCATTGAGAAGGCGAAGGATAGAGCTGACCAGTTATGCAGAGGTCGTCTTGACGATCCCTGCAGCCGATGCGACACATCCCTCTTTCAGCAATCTCTTCGTAGAGACAAAGATCGTCCGCGAGAGATCTGCGATCCTCTGCACTCGCCGGCCAAGGTCGAAGGACGAGAGAACTCCCTGGATGCTGCACCTGATCGCAGCGGAGAAAATTGAGGTCGATGAAGTTTCCTATGAGACAGACCGCTTGAGGTTCATAGGCCGGGGAAGAACTGCCGCAGATCCTGTGGCTTTGACGGGGTCATCTGAGCTCTCAGATAGCGAAGGATCTGTCTTGGATCCCATCGTTGCCATCAGGTGCGTTGTCACGATCGATCCTGGCGAGACTTCACGGGTGAACTTCATCACAGGCGTGGTAGAGACGCGGGCTGCTGCCATGGAGCTGATCGATAAATACCACGACGTGCGCATGGCAGATCGTGTCTACAACCTGGCCTGGACTCACAACCAGATGATCATGCAGCAGCTCAACATCGCCGAGGCCCATATCCAGCTCTATGAGCGCCTTGTCAGCGCCATAATCTACCCCAGCCCAACCTGGCGCGCCAGCCCGAGCGTTCTTTTGAGCAACCACAGCGGCCAGTCAGGCCTGTGGGCTTACGGCATATCGGGAGATATCCCAATTGTCCTTCTTCGCATCAAAGATCGGTCTTACATCGATCTGGCGCATCAGCTCTTGAGGGCGCACGCCTACTGGCATATGATGGGGCTTGCCGTGGATCTGGTGATCTGGAACGAAGAATTCTCAGGCTATCGGCAGGAGCTTCAGGATGAAATTATGGGTCTGATCTCCATCAGCACCGATACCTGTACCAGGGAGCGATCGGGTGGAGTCTTCGTAATACACGCGGACCAGATCTCAGAAGAGGCGGGAGTCCTGTTACAGGCCGCAGCTCGTGCCATCTTCACCGATGACCGGGGAACGTTTGAGGAGCAGCTCGAACGCGAGAGCAGACTCTTCGCAGCAATTCCTCTTTTAAAGCCGGAAAAGGCTGTCCGGGTCGAGAACTACAAGGGAACCGAATCTTTGGGTCGGGACCTGATCTTCTTCAATGGTCTTGGCGGGTTCACCAAGGATGGACGCGAATACGTAATCCGGATTGCTCCTGGACAAGCGACCCCTGCTCCATGGTCGAATGTGATAGCAAACCCCAATTTCGGAACTGTAATCTCTGAGAGCGGCGGAGCATATACGTGGGGCGAGAACTCCCAGCAATTCCGCCTCACCCCATGGTATAACGATCCGGTGAGCGATACCAGCGGCGAGGCTCTGTACATTCGCGATGAGGAGAGCGGAGCGTTCTGGTCGCCCACGGCATTGCCCGCCCGCGGCAAGACGCCTTACACCTGCAGGCACGGGTTCGGCTACAGCGTTTTCGAGCACAAAGAGAGCGGGATTTTGTCCGAGCTGTGGGTATATGTGGCAATAGACGCTCCCATGAAGTTTTGCAGGCTCTTGGTCAAGAATGAGTCAGGCGTGTCCCGCAGGCTATCTGTGACCAGCTATATCGAGCTGGTGCTGGGAGAGATGCATTCTAAGACGGGGATGCACATTATCACAGAGATAGATCCCAGGACCGGGGCCCTCTTTGCCAGAAATCCGTACAACACAAATTTTCCTGGAAGGATAGTCTTCCTGGATGTGAACGAGGAAGTGGGCAGCTTCTCTGGGGACAGGACCGAGTTCCTTGGCCGAAACGGCCAGATAGCTCGTCCTGCCGCCCTGGCGCGTGAAAGGCTCTCCAACAGAGTTGGCGCTGCCATGGACCCATGTGCAGCCATGCAGGTCGAGATCGATCTAGCAGACGGGCAGGAGCGCGAGATCGTCTTCACGTTTGGCATTGGACGAGACACGAACGACGCTCGCAGCTTAATTTTGCGTTTTCGCGGATCTGGTCCAGCCCGAAGTGCTCTTGAAGCTGTGTGGAGCTACTGGAACCGGACTCTGGGCGCGGTGCATGTGGAGACTCCGGATAAGGCCATCAATGTGCTTACGAACGGCTGGCTCCTCTACCAGACGTTGGCCTGCCGCATCTGGGCGCGCAGCGGATACTACCAGTCAAGCGGGGCATTTGGCTTTCGCGACCAACTGCAAGACGTGATGGCTCTGATATACACAGAGCCGCGGCTTGCCCGCGAGCATCTCCTGCGATGCGCAGCCCACCAGTTCCAGGAGGGAGACGTTTTGCACTGGTGGCACTCGCCATCGGGACGCGGTGTGCGCACGCATAGTTCCGATGATCGCCTCTGGCTGCCGCTGGCGGCTCACCGGTACGTCACAACTACTGGAGACACCGGCGTGCTTGACGAGCGCATCAAATTCATCGAGGGCAGGCTCCTAAAACCCGATGAAGAGGCCTATTATGACCTTCCCGCGAGGTCAGAGGAGTCCGGCACCCTTTACGAGCACTGTGTCAGAGCCATCAGGAACGGTCTTTCGTTTGGCCAGCACGGCCTGCCCCTCATGGGTTCTGGAGACTGGAACGACAGCATGAACCGCGTGGGATATCTGGGCAGAGGCGAAAGCATCTGGCTGGCCTTCTTCCTGTACCATGTGCTCATGAAGTTCTCTGAGATTGCCCTTCTTTATGGTGATGCAGCCTTTGCAAATCAATGCAGCAGTGAGTCCTCCCATCTGCGCCGGAAGATCAAAGAGTTCGGGTGGGATGGCCATTGGTACCTGCGCGCCTACTTCGATAACACAGAGACCCTCGGGTCTGCTGCCAATGCAGAGTGCCAGATCGATTCCATCTCCCAGAGCTGGTCGGTTCTATCCGGCGCAGGAGATCCAGAGAGATCGAAGGCGGCTATGGAGGAAGTGGATCGCCTTCTGGTCAATAGAGATGCCTCGCTGATACAGCTCCTGGGGCCGCCCTTCGATAAGTCCGACTCTGATCCCGGCTATATCAAAGGCTACATCCCGGGAGTGAGAGAGAACGGCGGGCAGTATACCCATGCGGCTATTTGGGTGATTATGGCTTTTGCTGCCCTGGGCGACAGCACCAGGGCCTGGGAGCTATTGTCTATTATCAACCCAGTAAACCACGGCTCGACACCGGAGGAGGTTGCGATCTACATGGTAGAGCCATACGTCGTTGCCGCAGATGTCTATGCACTCCCGCCGCACACCGGGCGGGGCGGATGGACCTGGTACACCGGAGCGGCAGGCTGGATGTACAGCCTCATAGTAGAATCGCTGCTTGGACTGAGGCTGGAGGTTGACAGGCTACGCTTTGCCCCCTGTCTTCCTGATGATTGGAAGTCGTATCGCCTGCATTACCGCTACCGCGAGACATTCTACCACATCACGGTTATGCGGGCGGGGGCAGCGCAAAGCGTGACGGTTGACGGACTGGTGCAGAGTGACGGGTCGATACGCCTGGTCGATGATCAAAGGGAGCATTTCGTGGAGATAAAGACAGGCTGAGGGGCGGAAGGGATCAGTTTTCTTGACGTTAGATATGTCCTCTTCTCTTCTTTCGCCCTCCTCTCAGCTCTCAACCGCAAACTACAAATATCCATAACGATTATATAGATAGTTTGTCGCGTTCCTGCAAGGGTTGGCGGGCGTGCCGTGGGCTTAACGTAATTTCGATAATGCTCTGTTGGCAGGGAAGATTTGGTCCCTGTTTCAGGAGATGCATGCCTTCGTGGCAATGCATTCGGTTACGAGCCTGTGAGGCATAAGAATTCCGGCTGCTGAAAGTTGCATGCCATAAAAGGCCTAGCAATCTGCCAGGAACTCTCGCGCTAATACACGGCCGGGACAGGAGCGCACCACAAACCAGTGGCTGAGGGCGAGCACCATGGCCCCATGAGAATAGGGTTCCCGTAAAATGGACGCTGTGTCAAATTCCAGTGCCGTGCCGCCTTCCTGCTTTTAGTCGGGCTTCGGGCAGGGTCAGGCCATCACTGCTGTGACTGGCTCCTTCAGAAGGGCGCTGTGGCTTTCGGCGGCTGGCCTGCCTGAGACCTCGATTCTCTCTTTTGGTAAGGATTCTATATTGGCGAAAGTCGATGGCCCATTTTCTCCCTCCTTATTCATTATCCCGCCCCAATTGTGGGCAAGCCTTATTGCCTCAGCCAACCACCTTTTGCAATAAAGAACAATGGTGGCGAGATAAATGGATGATACAGATATGAAGATTCTTGGGGCGATCAATAGCATTTCTCCCAAGTTATTTGTCAGTCCCGTCAAAGTCAATGAGCTCCTAAAGCTTAACGAAACGGAACTTGGGAATCGCTTAAAGCTTTTGAAGAAATCAGGGCATGTAGACATTATGACTGGTGAATATCCGTCGAGTTTAACACTTCCTAATGCCATCTCAAAAGTATATCTCACTGAATTGGGACGACAGAGCTTGACGCAAAAAAGATAGGACAATTGGATCGCTTTTCGATCCCCCGTCCCCTCCATTCTTCGCTCTTGCTTTTCCGTCCGCCAAGCAGGCAGCGTGGTCCTGGTCTTTACACTCGCCGCACTCTTTCGGGAAAACCATTACCGTTGTAAACTAAGCATGTGACCACAAAAGAGGAAATATGCCGGGTGACAGGGAGGCTTTTGCGGATGATCAAGCATATCGTTATGTTCAAGCTCAAGGAATGGGCTGAGGGCGGCGACAGATCGACAAATATCAAGGCGCTGAAGGCCAAGCTGGAGGCCCTCCCCGCCCAAATCGGCGAGATCAAGTCCTTCGAGGTGGGCCTCAACTTCATCGAGGCGAATGTGGCCTATGATCTGGTCCTGGTATCAGAATTCGAGAGCAAAGAAGCTCTTTACCGCTACCAGAAGCATCCTGAACATCTCCAGTTGGCGAACTTTGTCGGCAAAGTATGCGAGAGCCGGATAGTGGTGGATTATGTCCTCTAGCCGATAAGCTACGACTATTGCTGCTTCATCTCGGGAAGGGAAATGCCCTAAGTGATCTCATCCTTCAGCCCCTTCTGGAAGTGGCCGTGGGTTAATCCTCCCAGGGCCAGGGGCCGGATGGACTCCTTCAGGGTTTCCAGATCTTGGTGGAGAGTCACTTCCCCTCTCTTCGTCAGATCTATGGCCTTTCTGTAAATCTCCGTCATCTCGCGAACGTACTCTCCTGTCCGGCCCCGCGCGTCTAGGGCCACACCATCCAGGCCGATGGCGAAGATCTCTGGCATCTGGTCCAGAAGACAGGTCTCGGCGGAGTTGAAGATGTGCGTCCTTCTGTCATCATCCAGGCGCAGGGGAAAGATGCGCCTCATGTCCTGCAGGCCCCAGAACTCTTTTGGATCATATTTTCCTTTGCCGGGAAGGGGCATGCAGTCCTCGGCCACCATCACCTCCAGGTTGCCCTGCACCATCAGCTCCATCTGGGGCGCGTCCGAAAGAAGGCGCACAGCGGCGACGGTATCGGCCAGTTGCCGGGCGGACAGCTCCGGCGAGAGGGTGAGAAGCTCTAAGGGAGGAGCGAGCGCCTGCACAGTCAGGTGATTGCAGACATTCAGTCCCGAGCCACCATAAAGATGGACATTGTGCCCAGCTTGCATAACGGCCTGAATGGCTCCCACGTTCTCCACCATGATCCCGTCGGCCTTGATCTTTATCCGCAGGGGCCCGGCGAACTTGAAGAAATCAGCGTGCGTGATTTTGGGCCACTTCCAGATCAGCTCAGTCTCCCCGCAGATGGCCTTTGCCTCTTCTATCATCTTCTCGGTTTTTGTTGCCCGATCTTTCTCCTCCCATCCCAAAACGGGCTCAAAGTAAACCCGCCGGCATCCTCCCTCCACGGCGCCTCTCACCGTCTCCAGGCTGTCGGCATAGACGGCCAGTGAGGGTATGCGGCCTATCGCAGATTCCGGAGCTGTGGTGGATAGAGTGAGAGATGAAACGGATGGTGAGACAGAGGCTGACTGGTTCATCTCCTTCAATATATCTCGTGCCTTCTCTACCTTCTCCTTCGTGGGGCGTCTTTTTTCCAGGAGTGCCTCTTGCACCTTTTCCAGGAGATCACGACGCATCTGGTTTAAGGCTCCCAGGGGGGCGAAAAGATCCCCGGCGTAGTCCATTGTTATCTTGCGGACGACAAAGGGCGTTCCACCCGTGCGGCGCATCTGTGATTCGATCTGCTGCCGGGAAATGGGCTGATTTTTGGCCTTTTCCATTTTAAAGGCGGCTTTGACCAGAACGGTGCGGCATTCTGCCAGCGTGGCCTCCAGGAGAGGCGTGCCCTCCTGCCAGGTGAGGGTTAAGTCCAGAGCGATCTGTATCTTGGCGGAGGCGATGATTTCCTGTGCTTTTTTGGCCAGAGCGGTGCTGCCTGTCAGATAGACTTTGGCTCCCGGCCGCACCCTCTCCGGCGTCATCAGCCGTAGCAGGCCGTCTTTTTGCACCACTTTCTGCACCACCAGGCCCATCTCCCGGCCCGGAGCCTGAAAGACCAGACCGTCGCCCTTCTCTGGGCAAAAGAGCCCGGAGAGCCTTACCGCTGCTTCGCCTCTCTGGACATCGAAGGAGGCCACGCTGCCGATGAGAAGGCCCCGGTTGTCCGACATCTCCCGGCCCATCACATCCCTGGCCCCAAGGAGGTGGCCTTCTGTGAAGTCGCGGTTAAAGGATAAGGCCAGGTCTCTTTCGTCCTCTGGGGAAGGCGACCACTTGCCTCGGGCGATGGCCTGCAGGGCACTTTTGTAAATGCCGGTTACTATGGCCACGTACTCCGGGGACTTCATCCTCCCTTCAATCTTCAGGGACTCTATCGGCGAGCGGACGATCCTGTCCAGATGTCGGTAAACGCAAAGGTCGCGGGTGGAGATGAGAAATCTCTCTCTTTGCGTCTGGGCTGCCAGGCTGGCCGGTCGGCCGTAGCTGTCTTTTTCACCTCTCAGCAGCACGTAGGGCTTTCGGCAGGGCTGGGCGCACATGCCCCGGTTGCCGCTGCGCCCGCCGATGGCCGAGGAGAGAAGGCACTGCCCGGAGTAAGAGTAGCAGAGAGCGCCGTGCACGAAAACCTCCAGGCCGATTCCCTGCGCTGCGGTCTCCTTCCCCATCTCGTTTATCTCATCCAGCCCGACCTCTCTGGCCAGAACGACTCTCTTAAATCCAGCGTGGTTCGCCCAGAGAGCGCCCTCTTTGTTATGGATGGTTATCTGGGTGGAGGCATGCCTCTCCAGCTGTGGCACCATGCGGCCCGCCAGCAGGCCCAGACCCAAATCCTGTAGCAGCACAGCATCTGCACCCATCTCGTAGAGGCGGAGAAGATACTCGGCCACATCGTAGAGTTCATTTTCTCTGATGAGAGTGTTGACGGTCACATAGACTTTTACGCTCGCCAGGTGAGCGTAGTCTATAGCCTGAGCTAATGCGATCTCATCGAAGTTTGCGGCGAATTTTCTTGCCCCAAATCTCTTGCCGCTCAGGTAAACGGCATCGGCTCCCGCGGCAATGGCTGCCGCCAGGGCCTCGGGCGAGCCGGCGGGGGCGAGCAGTTCAGGTGGTCTTCTCAAGGTCGATCGCCATTAATATCATCAATAGCCTTCACCGCACTTTGCCACTCCGGACAATAGTATACCTGGTCTGAATAATCTTCAATATCTGTGCCGTTTAAGCTCCAGGGATGCAGGAAAAGAATACCCTGTCGATCGGGAGTTCATGTCAAGATCGTCTATCAAAACGTCAGAGGGAATGTTATGCTTGGTGCCGGTCCTGGCATGATAGTACTGGGTGAGGCTGGGAAAGTGCCAGTTCAGCCATCTTCTGGTGGCCTCCTCGGCATTGGGCCGTCTGGCTGTCACAACGATTACATCATGCCTGCAAAGCTGTTTTATGGCTTTTTGCGAGCCCTCGATCAGCGGTACCCTCATAACGTATTCGGGGTCTGCTAAGAGCCTGGCAATCTCTGTCCATATCTCTATTCCCGCAAAGCTCCAGTGGGCACGATTGATATCGCTCTTGCAATACTTCTGTCCATAATCTTTTTCAATTTCCAACAGAGCCGCACTGACCTGGTCTGCCAGAACCCCGTCAATGTCTACCGCGATTTTCAAACCATGCCTCCCATACAAATTATTCTACGAGCATTAAATCTTTTCTGATTCAAGAAATGCATAGGTTATTTATTGGAGAAGATACAATTTAATTACGGTGAATGGGATGAAGTGTACTAAAACAATTCTCGTTTTGATGACTCTGGTTCTGCTCTACTCGCCAGGGCAGGCATTGCAGACTTTTTCCGGAGATACAATCTCTATAGACACGGCTATTGCCGACGATATCATCGCGGCGGGCAACACGGTGAGCATCAATGCTCCAGTGGACTCGGCCATCGTTGCCGGGGGCACAGTGCACATCAATGCCCCGGTGAAGGGTGACGTCATCGCTGTCGGGGGCCAGGTTTATGTCAACGCTGATGTGGGGGGAAAGGTTGTGGCTGCCGGCGGAAATGTCAACCTGGGCGGCAACATCGGCACCAATCTGGTGGCCGCGGGCGGCCAGGTGAACATCCTTCCCGGTAATACGGTGGAAAGAGATGTTCTCATCGGCGGCAGCCAGGTGGTCAATGCGGGACGGGTCAACGGCACCCTCACCGTCAGCGCCAATCAATTCAATAACACCGGCTCGGCAAATGCGGTGAAGTTCCACAAGGTGGAAGATCAGTCTGAGAAGAGAGCGGACACTGATATGGGCTTTAGCATTTTTGGCCTGCTGGCCATGCTGGGCTACTTCATTTTGGGATTGATTTTAGTCAAGTATCTGCCCGGCATCTTCCTGGATGTGGACGGCGAGGTAAGAAGCTCAACTCTTCTCAAGACCTTGCTGGGATTTGTTATGATCATAGCCTCATTCATTGCCGTGCTGCTGGTGGCGGCAACGGTGGTGGGCCTGCCCATTGCCTTGATCGCAACTCTGCTCATCCTGGCGGCACTCATGCTCAGCGGGACCTTCGTCTCCTTCAGCCTGGGCAAATGGATCGGTGAGCGGGCTAATAGGAAGCAGAGCGATCTGGTCTACTTCGTGATCGGATTTGTTATCCTCAATGTGCTCTTCCTGCTGCCCCTGGTGGGCGGTCTGGTCTCATTGATCTCCATGAGCCTGGGCTTTGCTGCCATACTCTATGCAGCGCGGGCTATGGCCGGCCAGGCAAAGGCGGCCTGAAATACTTTATCTTTGCAGAAACGCTCAATGCTAAATACCTTGATATTAAAGACATTGATGCGTTTATTGATTGTGTGGTGAAGGCTTGAAACTGGTAGTATTCTACAATGGCGAATTTGGGGCACGGGTGGTGGGCAATCTCATCAACTACTCGGGCTTTTGCATCTCCTGTGGCGAGGCCTGCAGCCAGTGCAGGAATGTCCGGCCGGGCTATGCCCAGAATATCGTCTCACTGGTGGAGATGCCCGATCCCGCCTCCCTCGGGGACTTCATCGATGATGTGGAGCCGCTCCTGCCCCAGAATATCCCTGCCGCGGACATCGCCCTGGTCATCAATATTCATCCCGACATTCTCTTCGGCCTGCTACCCAGGCTCAAGGAGGCGGGCGTGAAGGGCATAGTGGGCGGATCGGAGTCGCCTCGCGCCCTTCCTCTGGGCCAGAGAATGCAACTGGAGGAGAAGGCTAAGGAGCTCGGGATGGAGGCGGCCTTTGCCAAGCCGTTCTGTGCTCTTCGCCCCGATCCAGCCAAGCCGAACATTTTTGCCTTTCTCACCGAGGCTGGCATTGGCGATCCTGTAATCGATGTGACCGTGCAAAGCAGCCGGGCGGGCAAGGACCACATTTTAGCCGCCAGTGTGCTGCGCACAGCGCCCTGCGGCTCCACCTGGTTTGTGGCCAAGCGTCTGCTGGGTTTGGAGCCGGATCAGCCCGACATCCGGGAGAGGATCTCCGAGGCGCATCATGCCTACCCCTGCACGGGATCGATGGAACGGGACACGGAGCTTTGCGACACCGTGTTGCACAAGGGCGGCTACATCATTCGCGATGCGGTGGAGGACGCCTTCAAGAGGGCGAAGAGGCAGGACTAATGACCTTCTCTCGAAAGCTTTTTGCCATAGGAGACAATCCTCCAGTTTATGTTCTATCTAACCCATGTTCTCCAGATTCCCGCTTAGATTACTCATTTTTTGTGTTTTAATAGCCGCCCAATGACTTTGAAGCTATCGATCTCTCTTTCAAAAAATAATCATTCGAAAAAATTTTGTAGAACAGACTTTAAACCGAAAAGCATTTATGCATTCTGTTACATAACTATAATTAAGAACAGACCATGTACCTACAATCACACTCACGAAAGAAGGATGGAAAAACTTACACGTACTATTGACACATTTGTTGTATCACTTGATGAACTGCTCTTCGAAGACCATTGGCGTTATCTTGATGTGGCTTTTCTGAACCATTTATGGGATAAGGAATGGGGTCTATCGAGTATATTCCCGTTACCCGAAGAGACAAGCAAATCC
>JAPKYC010000111.1 GCA_026394505.1 Methanothrix sp. | reverse complement strand
TCTGATGCGCCATGAGAACCACCCGGCAGTCCTCCAGAGCGCGCAGAGTATCTAAGTGGCTTTTTATGCGCTTATCATCCAGGATATTTCCGCTGGGGTCCATGGGAGAGTTGAAGTCCACTCTTACCAGGACCCTTTTATTATCAAGCATGACGTCATCCATTGTGAGATAATCCTTCAACTTGGTTCCTCCCGGTGTGGTTAGGGGGTTGACACAAGGAATATATAGTCATTGCTAATTTGAGCGGGCGAGAGAATCTGTTAAAATTATCATCTACCGAGGCGAGGGTCATAGCCGAAGAGCTGCATCATCCCGTAATTGAGGCCCGCGAGCTTCTAACCAGGATCGAGAATGGCGATCCGCTCATCTACGATCACGTGGCCATAGCTGGCGACATAGACAATTCCCGGCTGGATCTGCCCCTCATTCACTGTGAACGTCCCGCCGGTCAGGAGGCGACGGCAGCAGTCGTGGCCTCTAAGATCCAGATCAGGAACTGCAAGTTTCTGGGAAACGTGAATTTCCTTCGTGCACTAAAATTATTAATTAAATAATATATTGCTGAATATAAATTTGATGATTCCACCAATGGAATCTTCTCCTTCGAGAAACCCATGGTCTTTCTGGTCAATCTCCTATTCCTCTCCCTCATGGTCAGGTTATTGCGTTCAACAAATGCCGTATTTACATGGCTACTAACTGGAGAGTCCGCGATTTGCTCCTTGATTCGCTGTTCGTCACCGAATACTACCTCTGTATCAACACGTACTACTCTGCCCTTCTTCTTTTGCTTGATGATCCTGCAATACATCAGATCTTTAGGCGGGACGAGCTTTGGAGATTTTGGCCTTCCCCGGTGGACGGTTTGGGGTATTTCTTCCTTGTTACCGTACGCATTTAGAATAGCTATTTTGTATTGATTGAAGTGATTTAAATTCTTTTCTTTTTAAAAACTAATCCCCATAACTCATCCAGTTGACATTCCTCCATGTGGTAGTTCTGCATGTGACACTCTGTAACTTTTTCAGCATGCGAACCCAGTCGTTTCACAATGGAACAAACAGTGCTTTTACTCACGCGGACAATGCGAGCTGTGCCGCGAATGCTATTGCCTTCGCCAAGACATCTGGTAATTTCACTTATCTTATCTTCGGGCAAACCGCATCCAAAAAGAGCAGTCCCTCTACGCTCTGAAAAAGTCCTTTTGCATTTCATGCATTTAAATAAATTTTGTGTAGCTCCTTTCCCATATTTTCTTATAAATATTATATTATCTGGACCTGTCTGAGTATGGTTCTCACAGTCATCAAATGGACAAAGAAGTGTACCTGCTTTGGCCTTCATTTGCTTTCGATATTCTTCTTGAGCTGGCGTCCCCTTCCTCATCGTATCCCTTCTGAATCTTCCCTTCAGAAGGATTTATATATATTAATAATTTTGGCGCATGAAGAGATTCCGGGGCTGCGTGGCGTGTGGGCTATCGGAAAGACTCTGGAAGAATGCCGTGAGAACTTGAAAGGTGTTATCGAAGGCTGGATAGCCCTGAGGTTGAGATTGGGGCTGGCTATCCCTCCCATTAATGGGATTGCAGAAGGTCTTGAAGCAGGCTGAGGTCAGTCGCGAAGAATGGTTTTCTGTGGCGTGAACGTATCCGAATGGTGAGCGAGAAGCTGACCGCTGAACATGGCAAGGGCTTCGAAAATGATTTTAAAATTGTTAACCTTTGCCCATCATTTCATCATCATCCCCACGAGCTTCGTCGCCTCCACCTGTCCGTATCCGCCCTGCTGCGCAGCAGCCTCATCGAAGCTCTCCACCTCATCCGGCTCAATTCCCTTGCCAGCAATGGTGAAGGGCACAGGATCGCGGCTGTGGGTCTTGATGGAAATGGGCGTGGCATGATCAGGCAGGAGAAGCACGCGCCAGTCCTCTCGGCTCTTCTTTAGCCCTTCCACTACCGGGCCCACGACCCTTTCATCGAACAGCTCAACGGCTCTCACCTTCAGCAAGGTGTTGCCCTCGTGGCCAGCTTCATCCGGGGCTTCGATGTGCAGATAGACGAAGTCGCAGCGCTTCAGAGCCTCTAGCGTCGCCTGCACCTTTCCTTCATAGTTGGTGTCGATGGTGCCCGTCGCACCGGGCACGTCTATGACCTCCAGTCCTGCGTACCTGCCGATTCCCTTGAGCAGGTCCACGGCGCTGATCATGGCTCCCTTCAGGCCGTATTTTTCGCTGAAGGATGGCATGACCGGCGCCGGCCCCTGCCCCCACAGCCATATCGCGTTAGCGGGGCGCTTTCCGGCGCCGATGCGTCTCTTGTTCACGGGATGGCGGGCCAGGACGGGCCGCGCCGCCTCCATGAGTCCGATGAGCAGCTCGCTGTCCGGGCCGCTGGGAAGGTGCTCCGCCACCGGCTGATCGCTGATGTCGTGCGGTGGCGTGCAGAGGGCCTTCGCTCCCGCCTTCAAGACAAGAAGGTTTCGGTAGCTCACGCCGGCGTAAAGCCGCCTTTCAGGCATGAGAGGCTGTAGCGCCTCGATCAGCTCACGGCCTTCCTCCGAGGTGATGTGCCCAGCGCTGTAGTCTTTCATGATGCCGCCCTCAATCGTTACAAAATTGCAGCGAAAGGCAATGTCGGCTTCGCCAAGCAAGACGCCTATGGCCGCCGCTTCCAGCGGTGCGCGACCTGAGTAGTGCCTGGCCGGTAAATAGCCCATGACACAGAGATTTGCCACATCGCTTCCCGGCGGAAAGCCTTCCGGAACGGTTTGGGCCAGACCGCTCTTGCCCTGCTTCGCCAAAAGGTCCATGTTGGGTTTTTTGGCCGCCTGCAAAGGCGTCTTGCCCTGCAAAGCCGCCAGCGGCAGATCTGCCATGCCGTCGCCTAAGAGAACTACGAGCTTCATCAAGGCTACCATCGGGAAAATAGTATTAATCGTCTTCGTCTGGATCACGCGCGAAGCCGCGAAGATTGCATTGATGAACGCATCTTGTCCCAGATGGAGCCACTCCAACGCCTTCAATAGCGAAATGCTTTTCAATTCGTTATGCTCAATAGGCTGTGGAGGACTTGCTCCGGATAAGGAGTTGGGACAATCTTGGCATCGAGTAGCTCCTAGATATAATATCCAGAATATACTCGAAATAGCTGACCCCTTGCTTTCTGCATGTGTCAAGGATAGTCAATTGATTCTCCCAAGCGGCTTTGCCGGCTTCACTTCTCGTTCCGTAGCTGATCTTCCTCTTGATCACGCCTTCCCGCAAAGCTATCTCTGAACCGTTGTTATGTAACGGCAGCTCAGGATAGATCAGCACTTTCAGTAACCTATCCTTTCGCTTTCTCGTCGATGCTATTGTTTCATCCAGCATCACATAACCTGTTGTGGACAAGAAGATGGAATCAAAGAGCCAAATGATATCTTGAATAGCTACGCTACGAAAGCCCTTTGGAATCGCATCATCTGGAAGAATACTCAGATCGACACAGAACGTCTGAACGCGATCAATCTTAACTCTGTTTCTCTTGGCTTTCTTTTTCCAGGTTTTGGACTTACCTGCTTGGTGATTGGAATTGTCGCGAGGAATATCAGGAACATTTGGCAGGATCTTTGGTTTGCCTTTTTCACCTTTCAAACGTGCGACTTCGTCTCTAAGTTGCTGATTATCCTCTTTGAGCTTTTTTATGATATGGTCTTGAATGTCAATTATATCTGAGGGACTGCGAGTTTGAGCCCGTATCTTCTCTTGATGCTTTAGATCAAGATGGACGGCATTCAGGTGCGTTACGTCCTGCTCTATCCTTCCCTTCACATATTTTAATTAGATACTACTACTATTTATAATTTCACTATATTGGCTTGGTTTAAATCTATATCCACGTGATATTGAGCATATTCGATTCTAAGTCCAAAACAGATATATTATTAATAATATGCGCCGATCGGGAATCGAACCCGAGTTTAGGCGTTGGCAACGCCTAGTGATAACCGCTACACTATCGGCGCTATCGTGTTTCACGAAGCATCCCCTACAATCACCTTCTAGTCTAAAAACATTGCGGATAAATAGCCCCGCCTCAGGCCCTCTCCCAGAGGCTACATACCCTTTATCTACCTTGAAGGGGAGCATCTTAACGGTGATATTCGCTTGCATGATGTCGTTATAGTAGGAGCAGGTCCGGCGGGGCTGACCGCTGCCATGTACTGCGCGAGAGGCGGAAAGAAGACGCTGGTTTTAGGAAATATCTACAGCTCGCAGCAGTCCATGGGCGGCCTTTATGAAAACTACCCCGGCTTTCCCGATGGCATCCAGGGTATGGAGCTCTCGGAGAGGATGCTGGCCCAGGCCCAGAAGTTCGGGGCGGAGAACCAGACGGATCAGGTGGAGAAGATCGTGCCTCTGCGCGACTTCTTCCGCGTCAAGACGGAGAACTGGCAGTACGAGGCCAAAGCCGTCATCCTGGCCATGGGCGCCAGCCACAGCGCCATCGGCGTGCCTGGCGAGAAGGAGCTGACGGCACGGGGTGTGTCCTACTGCGTGCACTGCGATGGGGCGCTCTTCCGGGGCAAGGCGGTGGCCGTAGTGGGCTACGGCAACGGTGCTGCTCGAGCTGTTCTCTATTTAGCCAACATCGCCGACAAGGTGCATCTGCTCTCCTCGCGAGAGAAGCTGGTGGCCGAGCCGGTTTACCTGGACCGCATCAAGAAGCTGTCCAACTACTCCGCCACCTTCGGAGCGGAGATCACGGAGATTTTGGGAGATCAGTTCGTCACAAGCGTGGAGTATAAGGTCGGCAACACCCCTCGCTCTCTGAAGGCGGACGGCGTCTTCGTGGAGATGGGCATGAAGCCCAACACCGAGCTGGCTGCGGCCCTGGGCCTGGAGATGACGCCCGGCGGCTACGTGAAGGTCAACCGGCTCAATCAGGAGACGAACATGCCGGGTGTCTTCGCTGCCGGGGATCTGACAGGCGGACGGCTGCAGGTGGCCACCGCCGTGGGCACGGGCGCATCGGCGGGCATCAGCGTCCTGCAGTATCTGGGATAAGGCAATGGCAATGGAAAGAGAGCTGGATCTGAGAAGGCCCGTTACCGTCTGGCGCTCGCAAGACCTCCTGGAGGGCCAGCCGGCGTCGTCCCTGACCATGATCCTGCGCACAGTGGGCTGTCGCTGGAACCGCTGCACCATGTGCGGCTATGCCGGGGAGGGAGCGCCGGCCTCTGCCCAGGACCTGATCGCTCAGTTTGAGTGCGCTATGGAGAGGTCCTCATTGGACGTCTCAGTGGTCAAGATCTACACCAGCGGCAGTTTCCTGGACAGCGCCGAGATGCCGGTGGAGGCCCGCGATGCGATACTAGCGCGGCTGCAGTCCCAGGGAATAAAGAAGCTGGTCATCGAGACCCGTCCCGAGTATGTGACGCCTCAGACGATAGAGATCTGCCTCACCAGTCTACCTACCGAGTTTGCCATTGGTCTGGAGACGGCGAGCGACCTCATCCGGGAGAATGCCATCCACAAGGGTTTCTCCTTCCAGGACTTTGCCGACGCCGCCGAGGCCGTGCACAGGCAGGGCGGGCGAGTCAAGGCCTACCTGTTGCTCAAGCCGCCCCTGCTCTCAGAAGGCCAGGCCATGAGTGATGCCATAGCCTCTGTCCGCAGAGCGCGTGGCCACGCAGATATCCTCTCTCTCAACCTTTGCAATGTGCAGCGCAATACTGTGGTGGAGCGCATGTGGGAGCGGGGAGAGTTTCGGCCTCCCTGGCTCTGGTCGGCCCTGGAGGTGCTAAAAAGCGTTCCGGGCCCCATCGTCTGCGATCCCGTAGGAGCTGGCACCAGGCGCGGCCCGCATAACTGCGGAGAGTGTGATGATGCCGTGGCCGAGGCCATTCGGACGCATGCTCTTTCCCAGGACGTTGCGCCTTTCCAAAGCCTGGACTGCCCGTGCAAGTCGATCTGGAGAGAGCTGATGGAAGTGGAGGAGCAGTCCTTTGGAAACCCTCTTTTTTAGCTTGATTTCAGTAGAATAGCTTGAAATATTATGGGCATGATATATTATACTCAGGAGATCTCTTATGTTCGAAAAGGTCTTAATTCCCACAGATTTTTCAAATCATGCGGAAAAGGTCATCGAGTGCGTTGGCGAAATTCCCGGCGTAAAAGAGGTTTTACTCCTTAATGTTGTGGCCCGGCCGGCAATTACCAGGTTCTGGGATCCGGTGGCCGAGGTCAAAGCGGCCGAGGAGAGACTGACCGAGGTGAAGAGCGTCGTTAAGGTTCCTGGGGTGAGCGTTAAAGTGAAGGCAGTGACCGTTCTGGAAGGTGAGGTGGCAAGTGCTGTCCAGAGGGTGGCTGAGGATGAGAAGGTCTCCCTCGTGGCCATGGGGGCGCGGGGAAAGAGTCTCATTGGGAGCGTGCTTTTAGGGAGTGCCTCGCGAAATGTCCTGCGCTATGGAAATACGCACCTTTTGCTCATGCGCCATAGGGATCTGGAAGGCATCGACCGAAAAGAGCATTGCAAAAAAATTTTTGCTAAGGTGCTCTTCCCCACCGACTTCTCTCAACCCGCCGAGGCGGCTCTCTCTTTCTTGAAGGGCTTGCCCGGAATTGGAGAGCTTTTGCTTCTCAATGTCGTCTCCAAAGGCGAAACGAATGAAGAGATTGAGGCCAACATTGCCCAGGCCAAGCAGAAGATCAATGAGCTATTCTCGGAACTAAGCAAGGAAGGCATGAATGTCAAAGCCCAGGTGGTGGTGGGACATCCCGTGGAGGCCATTCGCTATGAAGCAGAGATGCAGGATGTCTCTCTTATTGCTATTAGCTCTCAGGGCGCAGTGGCCATAAAGAAGGGAAGGATCGGAAGCACCGCCTACGATGTGGCCAATTCCGCCAGCAGACCGGTCTTAATCTTAAGGCGATCGAAGATTGCATTGTACTATATTTGATCTCTGATTCCCGGCGCTGTCAGGTACCACCGGCCTTTTCTTTCTTTGAGAAACTGCAGGGCCTCAGGATAATCATTGAAGTAATAGGCTTCCCCAGTATCCAGGCTCATAACCGTTATCCGCTTTTCCAGCGTAATTCCCTTCTCTCTCAGCAAGGTCTCGATCTCTTCACGTAGCTTGCTCTTCTTTTTTGCAGGCATCTCTTCTTGCAGGATGCTCATCGCCTCAAAGCTTGGCCGGCTTGGCCCGGCTCAAAGCCCACCTTATGTACTGCGCAGCAGGAAATTCGTGCACCGATGTGGCCACGATCAGTCCTTCTCCAAACTCTGCTCTGACCAGGATGGCTCGGTCTTTTTCGTCTTTCAAGACGTTCTCAAAGCCTTCCCCTGCAATCAGGTAGCCGTCACACTCAGGCGTACTGGTGCATAGCAAGCAGGAGCACTCGTGCTCGGAGGAAGCAACGCTCCGGGAGCCAATATCGTAGACATAGCGGAGCGGAAGGGGCAGCCAGTCATAGTCGTGCTCGGGCACCATCGGGCCGAAGACGGTCAGCACTCCACCCTTCTTCACAAAGTCGGATATATTCGACTTCATCCTCTGCAGTGCCGGCAGTGTTTTGCAATACAGGGGATTGGCAAAGCCCGTGGGAATCACGAGCATCTTGAATTTAGGCAGAAAGGGGCTGCCCAAGACGGCGGAGGAGAGAAACTGAAAGCTTACTCCTAAATCTGCGAAGAGCTTTTCATAGAGATAGGTTCTCTCGCCGATGAGAGTGATATCTGACATATTACTATCGTTTCTTGCCCTGCCTGGGGAAAACCTTTATGGTTCATTTTTCTCCATTAAGTTTATTACTAAATAACATTGGTATATTGACCGCGATTATATATGGATCAAGAATTAATGAGGATCGGCGTTTCGCTGCCGGAGAAGCTGCTCTCCCGGTTTGACGAGATAATCTTGCACCGCGGCTACTCGTCGCGTTCGGAGGGCATCAGAGATGCCATTAGAAACTACATCGTCCATTATGAGTGGATGAGCGATGTGCAGGGCGAGAGGGTGGGCGTAATCACCCTGGTGTACTCTCATGGTCAACGCGGGCTGGTGGATAACCTGACGGAAATTCAGCATGACGCGGGAAGCATTATCCAGTCCAGCCTGCATGTGCATTTGGACCACGAAAACTGCCTGGAGGTTATTGTCCTGCGGGGCGAGGGTCAGGATGTGCGAAAGGCCGCCGAGAAGATGATGTCTCTAAAGGGCGTAAAGCACGTCAAACTCACCACGACCTCCATGGGCAAAGAGCTCTAACGGCTAAATTTCCATGCCTCCTCTGGAGATTTCACCTGGGGTCTTCATCTTAGAGGTGGAGGGTCAGAAGAGACTGGCGACCAGATCCGATGACGTCGTGCCCGTTTATGGGGAACGCATCCTGGAAGGCCGTCGGCTCTGGGACCCCTTTCGCTCCAAGCTTGCCGCTCTCCTGCTCAAGGGTCGCAGCACAGAGCCTGTACTGGCTCGCGATGCAAGGATCCTCTATCTGGGGGCGGCCACAGGCACCACAGTCAGCCATGTCGGCGATATCGTTCGCGATGGACTGGTCTATGCTGTGGAGTATTCGCCTCGCTCCATGCGCGATTTAGTCCGGCTTTGCGAGCGGCGTAAAAACATAGTGCCCATCCTCGCCGATGCTGCCAGGCCCGAAGAGTATGCTTTTCTTGTCGAGCCGGTAGACCTGGTCTATCAGGACATAGCTCAGCGAAATCAGGCCGAGATCGCCTCCAGAAATTGCGCCCGCTACTTAAAGTTTGGCGGCGATCTCATTCTCATGCTCAAGACGCGCTCGGTGGATGTAAATGCGAGCCCAGAGGCTGTTCTTCAGGCGGAGATGAAAAATCTGCAAGGTCTGGATCTCTTGCAGGTCACGGATCTTCTGCCCTTTCATCAGGACCATTTTGCCATGCAGGCCAAAAAGCCTAGCTTATGATCTTTTTAATCTCATCGAAGATGATGTTGGGCAGAAGCCTGACGTAACCTACCAGCGGGATCTTGGCCTTTGCCACCCCAATGACCCATTCCTCTTTTACGGGCGTCAGGAAGCTGATACCTTGGCCCATATGGGTTCCATTACTCCAACCGAGAACGGTAAGATTAAGAGGAGGGCTGTTATAGACTACAAGTCCGGTATTCTTGTCCAAATATATTCCGTCTCCGATTTTTGCAAACATGTTTCTATTTGCCTGCATATACGTTTCTTTGGGTACGCCCAAGATCTGACCAGCATTCTGGTCGATCACCTCATTGTGATCTCCTTTAGTGATATAGCCGGAGAAGGGTGCGGCAGGGCCGCCTTCCCACATCGGCTCTCCCGTTTTCACATATTGCAGGGCGCGGTGAATGATGGGCGTGGCCTTCTCCTTGCCGGGAGCAAATCCCAGAAGCAATTTGAACTGGTCCAGCAGATTCAGGCTAGCCTTGCCATAGGGCCTATAGAGTATGACATCCCCTGAATTATTAAAGGCAGTATAGCCGGTTTTCTCCGCCTCGTCCCAGGGAATCACATCCGTGCGCGATGCTCCCTGAACTACTACTATGTCTCCTATATTGAGGTTCGGCACCATGCTTCCCGACTCTACGGCAACCATAGGCGTCCAGAGGCCCAATACCAGTTGAGATAGCAGGGATATGCCACCCACTACCACAACCACGAAAATTATATCCTTGACCAGGCCCGGAAGAGGCAAATTGTCAAACCACTCTGCGATCTTCATCAAACGTATTTATCAGTTGGTAGGTTCTTATACTCCTTTCGATGCAGCAGATATCGCCTCGTGGCATTCGCCTCCCAGTTGGCCGAGAGATAGTGCAGAGGTTTGCCGAGCAGGGTTATCAATTGGAGCCGGAGGCACTGGAGATCATCTGCCGCTATCCCGGCAGCAAAGAGGAGCTGCTGCGGCGCATCATCAGCAGCACGGATAGGTCCGTGGCTGTAATTGGGACCTCCCTGGTATTATGCCATCTTGATTTTGCCGCTGCAAAAAGCACTTCCCTTGCAAAGGTGCCCTCCTCGCTATCCTTGCCTTCTCCCTTGCCTTCCTCACCTTCATCATCTTTGCTCCCAACGCCCCCCCCCTCTTCCTTGCCCTCCTCATCTTTTCCATGCTCACTGGATTGGTCTGCCGAACTGAAATGCGACATAACCGGTCGGTCTACTTGCGTAGGCGATTACGACGATTTCGTGCACTACTTTCGCGATAGATACTCAAAAATCAGGGAGATTCTCTCTCGACGACTCAGCTCCCGGCCCATCGAGTCCCTGGGCAAGAGCACAACAGGTCGAGAGGTATCTCTCATCGGCATGGTTATGGATGTTAGAACCACTGCCAAAGGCAATCGTGTCATCGAGCTGGAAGATCCCACCGGCTTGATAATTGCCGTCATTCAAAAGGATGCTGAGGTCTACGAGCAGTCGAGCCTCATAATAACGGATGAGGTCATAGGCGTCACGGGCATCTCCGATGGCAATGGAAGGCTTTTTGTCAAGTCTTTGCTCTGGCCGGATATGCCGAGTCATACTACGCCTCTGGAGAAGGGAAGCGGGTGTGCTCTGCTCCTCTCCGATTTGCATGTGGGAAGCAAATACTTCATGGCCGATGCCTGGCAGAGATTTTTGCAGTGGCTTAATGGCGAGGTGGACGATGCTTCCGGCCTAGCCTCTCAGGTGCAGTACATAGTGATTGCCGGAGATCTGGTGGACGGTGTTGGCATCTATCCCGGCCAACAGAATGATCTGGCCATCATGGACATATATGCCCAGTACGAAGCCGCCGCAGAGTGGCTCAACGGCATAAGAAAGGGCATAAAAGTGATAATTGCCCCCGGCAATCACGATATTGTGCGTCAGGCAGAGCCCCAGCCCTCGCTTCCTGAGGATGTGCAGAGGTATTTCCGAAAAGACATGCTCTTTGTGGGCAATCCCGCCTGGGTGACCTTAAGCGGGGTTTCGGTCTTGATCTACCATGGTCGAAGCATTGACGATCTGGTCTTGCGCCTGCCCGGCATCTCTTACGCTGCGCCGGAGAAGGCCATGATCGAGATGCTGAGAAGGCGGCATCTAGCTCCGATTTACGGTGGTCGCGTCTCCATAGCGCCCGAGCATGAAGACCATTATGTTATCTCTCGGCCACCGGCCATATTGCATTGCGGACACGTTCACACCGTGGGGATTGCCAGGTACAAGGGCGTGGCTGTGATTAATAGCGGCACCTGGCAGTCTCAGACCGATTTTCAGAAGAAGATGAACATCCAGCCCGTGCCGGCGGTGGTGCCCATTGTCGATCTGGCTACCATGAAAGTCCGCAAGCTGATCTTCTCCCAGGCCTGATTTAATTATACTTTATTAATATTCAAATTTTTGCATATCCTACGTTGCTCATTTTCTCCTGGCAAATATGCCCATTTTCGAATTTTATAATCATATCAACTTATTGCTTAAAGTATATATGTTAAATATATATTAATAATGATAATGGATGGAGATCTCTTTTTTTGTTGACTGCAATAGATCATGAATTTTCGGGGACATTTAAAGGCTTATGTCTCATAGCTGATACCTAAGTTAGTATGTCTTACCAAAAAATATAAATATCATCAATGCAAATATTCGTCTATATTAAAGAATGTATGGGGTGAGACTATTAAAAAAATAGGCGTTATATTGGTGTTGGCTATGGCCATGCTATCGGTTCCGGTAATGGCGCAGGGCATAGCCGGCAACGGCGGTGTGGATATCCTGGGAAGAGACGGAAATGGTGGAATATTTGAGACGGATGGATCTGCCTTCAGGTTCCCGGATGGGCAGGATACAAACATCGATACTCTGACTGTGGGAAATGATAAGGCACTGGCATTTGGAAATAATTGGAAAAAGACTGCCATCGCCACTGCCACCAACAACCTGGAGATCAAGAAGAATCAGGATTCAGGTGCATGTGAACAGTGCCAGATGGATGGTGTCTGTATGGACCCTTGCATCAAGGTCAATATAGATCAGATCAAGGTAGGCAATAGGGAGGCCATGGCTTTCGGATTCGCAACAGCCACCAACAACGTTAAGATCGTCGCCAATCAGCAGTAGTTCCAGTCTCCTATCTGAGAGGACCGAAATGAAGATCTCGACCAAGCCCACTAGCCTGATGTTAGTGGGGATTCTATTTATTTGCATCTTCTTGGGTCCAGGGTTAGCTGAGCCGCAGTTAAATGGCCTGGAACAGCTCAATAAATTAAATCACCATCAAAAGAGTTCCGACCTGGGCATACTCAAAGTCGGCGCGGATACCATCTATTTTCCCTGGTATCGACAAACTCAATCCGTGCGCCCCGCTCTTTCCTGTTCTATCTCGACATCCCTCAAAAAGGAAGAGATCTTGATGGATAGTTCCAATTCAATGGCAAGTGTGCGGGATCTGTTGGCGATAAATTCCTTAAAACATAGAGATTTGCTTTACAATGATTCTCAGAATGGGGATCCAAACTATCAAGGACTGGTAAACTCCCTGGACATAAGTGTGAGCGGCAAAGGGAATGATAAATCTGCAGATGAGGCCGCCAGTTCGGGGTGGCAAGAGGATGGCATTGGTGGCCGAGAACTTGATAATAGTGATATACATCATGCGGGAAATTATCTGAGCGTTGACGTCCATGACATATCTGTAAGCGCCATAAACACCATGCAAGGGGGAAGTGCTGTGGCCACTTCCAATATCATCATAGAGCCGGTGCAGATCATCGTCTGCCCCTCTGAGGTTGATGTGAAGCTGAGATGATGCAGGAGTCGCATCATCCTTTATCTTGTTTTATCTTTTCACTTTTAGGATCATTTTGTTTATAAAAATTTTTAACTAGATACTATTCTGATTGGCCGTTAAGTTTGCCATATTTCGGCATTTTTGAGTCGCTATCATATTCTCCGCAATGCATATCTTGTGCAAAATTTCTCCACAAGAATATTTCTATAAATCTATGATTTTGGCATTTTTGAGTCGCTATCATATTCTCCGCAATGCATATCTTGTGCAAAATTTCTCCACAAGAATATTTCTATAAATCTATGATTTTTCAGTAAAAAACACCAAAAAGTATATATATAATTGGTTCTTAGTTAAGAACAACTTAAAAGGATTAATGGGGTGAGACTATTAAAAGAGTAGCAATATTCTTTGTGCTGGCTATGGCATTGGCTGCGTTTGCGGCTCCTGCCCTGGCTCAGTCGGCAATGATAGGAAGCGGCGGAGTAGACATCCTCGGTCAGGGCATTTTTGAGACAGGAGGGAGTGCCTTCAAGTTCCCTGTGACCGCGGATACCAACTTCGACTCAGTTGAAGTGGGGAATGATAGAGCATTAGCGATTGGCGGATTCGGACAAATCGCTCTTCCATTTGGTTCCAACCAAGCGGCAGTCACGGCCCAGAACAACCTGAAGATCAAAAAGAACCAGGACTCTGGAGAATGCGCCTGCTGCCAGGCTCTTGATGCATCGTGTCCCTGCAAGGACTGCTGCACCAAGTACAATGTGGAACAGATAAAAGTCGGAAGCAGAAGTGCAACCGCCATCGGTCTCTCCGGGCAGATCTCTTTCCCGTTCGCGAGAAACTCTGCATCCACACTGGCCCAGAACAATGTAGAGATTGTGACCAATCAGCAGTAACTTCAGGGCAACAAGCCCGAGGGATGAAACAATGGAAAAAATACTGGGACCCACTGGCCGATTGCTGGTGGGGGCCGTTTTTATTTGTCTTCTTATTTCGCTGAATGCAGCCGCGGCTGAGCAGCCGTCTAATTTGCCTGATCTGCAAAAAGAGATGAAGGAGTCGCAATCCTGCGCTTTCAACCAGAATCATCGCGAATGGTTGGTAAGGCAGCCTTATGCTTCCGGCCTTCCCCTTGGCTTTTCGCCCTCGGAAGAACAGATTGCTCTAAATGAGACAGATTCGAGTGAGCAGGTGTCGGATTTGACAGCCATGAATGCTGCTAAAGAGAGAGATATCACTTACGACGGCAAGCAGTATGGGGACGCAAATACACAGGACCTCGCCAATTCCCTGGATATAGCTGTCACAGGGCAGAAGAAGGCGAAGCGGATTTTTCCAAACGAAAATTGGGATGATAATTATATAGATCAAATTGTTGATAAAGCTTTGAGCACCAGCATGAAAAATGAGGGAAAAGATGGTCAATTGCCCAGAAGGAGTGCACAGTCACAGTCGCTAGGCAACAATCTGAATATTGATGTGAGCGGAATATCCGTTAGCGCTGTAAATACTGTGCCGGGGGGCAGCGCCGTGGCCACTTCCAATATAATTATAAAACCGGTGCAGATCATCATCTGCCCTTCTGAGGTAAAGGAGAAGCTGAAATGAGTTCCATCACAAACTATAAGGGCATTTTGTTTCATTCCTTCTGCCGATATGACCATGCAGAGACCGAGAGGCACCAGGGATTTTCTCCCTGAGGAGACAGAGAAAAGGGGCCGGGCCAAGAAGGCCATGCAGGATGTTCTAGAGCGCTGGGGATACCGGGAGGTAGCCACCCCTACATTTGAGCATCTGGAGCTATTCACCATAAAATCGGGCGCATCCGTGATAGAGGAGATCTACAGCTTCAAGGATAAGGGTGGGCGCGATCTCGCCCTGCGCCCGGAGCTGACAGCTCCCGTGATGCGCATGTACGTCTCCGAGATGCAAAATTCCCCGAAGCCGCAGCGGCTCTGGTATTTCGGCAACTGTTTTCGTTACGAGCGGCCGCAGAGAGGGCGCTTCAGAGAGTTCTGGCAGATGGGCGCAGAGCTGATAGGCGGCGCCAGGCCTGATTCTGAGGCGGAGGCCATTGCTCTCGCGGACGGTATGCTTGCCAGCGTGGGCGTGGCCGGGGATATTCACGTCGGCTACCTGGGATTGATCCGCACTCTGCTCAGCAAGATCGGGGCGGAACACCGGCCCTCGGTTATGAGGATGATCGACAAAAAGGAGCGCTCAGCTCTTGCCGTACTCCTGGAGGATATTGGACAGAGCCATCTCGGTCTCTTGGAGCTGATCGATCTCAAAGGCCGGTCGGCCCTGGATAAGGCAGCCGAGATCGTCCGGGATATGGGAGCGGAGCGGGCAGCCCCGACCGATGCCACCCTCGCGAGCGAGCCCGCGAGCGTGCCAGTGGACGCGCCCCCCTCCCCGGCCGGTCGCGACTCGGCGCGCCAGGGGCGGGCGGTAAGCGCCGAGCTGCGGCTGGAGGAATTCCAGGAGACGGTGGATCTTCTGGAGGCCTACGGAGTTAACTTCACCATCGACTTTGAGATTGTGCGGGGTCTCGAGTACTACTCAGGAACGGTCTTTGAGAT
>JAPKYC010000138.1 GCA_026394505.1 Methanothrix sp. | reverse complement strand
GCATGGGAAGGTGTTTTGTGTTTCCATTCTTATTATTTTTGGCTCCTCGCTAGTATCGAGTGGGTAATAGAAATGCCACAAGGTTGCCTCCGGTCAGG
This sequence comes from Methanothrix sp., assembly GCA_026394505.1. GTDB lineage: Archaea > Halobacteriota > Methanosarcinia > Methanotrichales > Methanotrichaceae > Methanothrix. The sequence goes on along the minus strand of JAPKYC010000138.1, from coordinate 8,958 downwards.
CCAGTGGCCCGGCTCTGGTGACAAGGGATGCCATCTCATTTTTGGGCAATGTCGATGCCAAGACCGGCATAGTGGTCGATCCGGCGCACGAGCTATTTGGCCAGTGCATCGCCGGAAAGGTGCTCATCTTTTCCGGAGGCAAGGGCTCCACGGTAGGCTCCTACGTCATCTATCAGCTTAAAAAGAGAGACCTTGCGTCCGTGGCCATGATCAACATCCGCTCCGAGCCGATCGTAGCAGTGGGGGCCATCATCAGCGGCATACCCCTGGTGGACAGAGTGACGGAGGAGATTTTGCTGGTATTGAACGGCACTCTGGTTGAGGTTGATGCCGACAATGGATGGATCAGGACTATTTGATCTCAAGGCCCTATTTAGTCATCTTGCGAATTGAGCCCATAATCTCCACGATGACTTTAACTTTATCCGTATTTTTATAAAAAACTCCTTCAGGCCACCACACTTTGCTAATATATCCGTTTGCCGAAGCGTCTGCAAATGGCATTACTATTGCCATCATTGCTATTAACAATGCCACTAGGATACATTTCATTCAAAGATCTCTCCAAAGTCTTACGTAACACTTAACTGCCTGATATGATAAATTATCGATGACATAAGATCTCGAATCAAATTTCGGATTGAAATTTTTCTGAGTTGGTTTTTCCCAGGCCATTTGATCCATCAGGCCATTTGGCGTATTCCAAGGCCTCTAAGAAGCGCTCATTTTCCTCCGGCCTGCCTACAGTGACGCGCAAACAGTGCTCGCCGCTGCCGGGAAAGGAGCTGCAATCCCGCACCACAATTCCCCGGCAGAGCAACCGCTCAACTACAACCTTTGATTTTTCCTCGGTATGAACATAAAGGAAATTGCCCTCCGAGGAATTAGCGCAGGCCAGTCTTGCGCGCATTCTCTCCCGCTCCGCGACTATTTTGCCCACGCACTCCCTCATCCAGCCCAGATCCTGCAGCGCAGCCACGCCCGCCGCCAGAGAGAGACTGCTTATGCTGAACAGTGGTGCAACGCGCCGGTACTGCCGGGCGATCCAGGGCGGCGCCACTGCGTATCCCAGGCGCAGTCCGGCCAGGCCGAAGGCTTTGGAGAGGGTGCGGCCCATCACCAGGTTATCGTACTCTTTCACCAGCTTTAGCAGGCTCTTTCCGGCAAACTCGGCATAGGCCTCGTCCAAAAAGACGATTGATTCGGTGCCTTCCACCACGGTGCGCACGTTTTCTTCAGAGAGGGCATTTCCTGTGGGGTTGTTGGGCGAGCAGAGGAAGACCATCTTGATTCCGTCCGGGATTTTCCTGTCCACGGCAAAGCCGGAAAGCCGCGCTTGATAGTGGGGCACAGCCCCGCAGAGCTCTACCGCCAGGCCATAGAAATTGTAGGTGGGCACGGGAATGAGGGCAGTGTCTCCTCTTCCTAGAAAGATGCGGCAGATAGTAGTAATGATCTCATCCATGCCTGCACCCGCCACCAGGCACTCCTCAGGATAGCCTGTGTAGCTGGAGAGAGCCTCTAAAAAGGGCCGTGAGTCAGGGTACCTGTGCAGCGGCACATCCCTTAAAGCCGAACGTAGAAGCGGGCTCGCGCCATAGGGATTCTCATTTCGGCTGAGCATAACGATACGCTCCTCAGAGTGAGTCCTCCGTGCGCTCTGTGTCTCTGTGGTGGTAGTTCGTAGTCGTAGCGGTTAACGACGTTTTCAACCACAAAACAAAATCCTTTTATCTTTTCTCGGCCTTTCGTAGCGGCATGTTCAAGATCGGTTTTGTGAAGCTGGGAAACATAGCCACCTCGACGGCCATTGATCTCTCCCTGGATGAGATTGCAGAAAGAACCGACATCGAATTTAAGATCGTCAGCTTCGGCCCCAAGATGACCAAGAAGGAGGGTGAGGCCGCCGCCGAACTGTTGGCCTGGGCACCTCAATTGGTGATCATCTGCAGCCCCAACGCCGCGACTGCCGGGCCCACGGCGGCGCGCGAGCATTTCAAGGGCATTCCCTCCATCGTCATCTCCGACGGTCCGTCCAAGAAGGAGTCGCGCGATGCCTTGGCCGCAGAAGGCTATGGCTACATCATCCTGCCCATGGATCCGCTCATCGGTGCCAAGCGCGAGTTTCTCGACCCGGCGGAGATGGCCCTCTTCAACTCCGACGCCCTGCGGGTTCTGGCAGCCTGCGGAGCCATCCGGCTGGTGCAGGAAGAACTGGACAGCGCATTGATCAGCATCGCCGCAGGAGAGCCTAGGCTTCCCGTCATTTTGGCCACGCCCGAGAAGTGCGCCGAGCGCATGAGCTTCTCCAATCCCTACGCCCGCGCCAAGGCCGTAGGCGCTCTCTACATGGCGCAGACCGTTGCCGGCATCGATGCTGCCGCATGCTTCCGCCTGAAAGAGCTGGAGGCCATAGCTCTCGCTGCCGCCGCAGGCCATGAGGTTATGCGCGCTGCGGCGCGTCTGGCCGATGAGGCGAGAGAGCTGGAGAAGGCCAATGACAGCGTCTCCCGCCGGCCCCATGCCCGCACCGGGGAACTCATGAACAAGACCCGGCTGCTGGAAAAGCCGGAGAAAATCTGAGAAGAAACACTTTCGCCCCGCGCGGCTTGCGGCTTTATAGAGGCCGGTGCAACTAGTATCTGTGGCAAGGAAGACTGCACCGGCCCTACAAGCTTCTGGGCAAATGGGCAGTCTTCCCATTCACCCCATTTTCTTAAGTTTCAATTTCTGTAGCGGTGAATGCGCTCCCGGCCTCGCGTGCCGGTGCCTTTGCGATAATGAAATTGAGTATATAAATCAACATGGTTATTACTCTTAACCATGATCTATCCACCAACCAAACCCTAATAGTGGCGCATGTTGGGAATTGACTGTTATTTGTGCGCTGTTGGTTATTAAAGATGGTGGAGTTTAGGGTAGAACATTTTTGATGGTTGTTTGATGCTGGTTTTACCAGGCCACCACCACAAGATTCAACAGAACTATCAAACAATATGTTTATATATGTTCTTTTGTACTTATTTAAAGTCTAGCGGATCTTAATATAAGATACAAATCAAACAGCTCAATTAAAGGAGGATGAGGGATTTGAGAAGGACTCGAATTTTTCTGATAATTATCCCGGTACTTGTAGTATTATGTTTCGGATTAATTGATAGTCTGGCTGATGATCAAAGTGGATCAACATCTGTAAAAAAATCGCCTTCCGAACTGACCGGAGCTGATCGAGACCTGTATCAACAATTTGTATCAACCATCGACAAAGATCCCGATTATGATCACCTAGGTTATACCGATGAACAATTCCGATACCTCACAATGCAAAGTGATTGTTTCGTTCTGGCTCTTAATATCAAACATCCAGATATATCCAGAAGCGGCGAACTCGAAATGATAGGCAGGCCCCAAATTGAGATGGTGACTCAGATTTACGACCTGGAGGGCTATCGGGGAAGCCTGATGGAGGAGCTGAAGGCTAATAGGCAGCTTAAGGATGACGTAGCTACGCTCAGTGGTTATATCTCATCGTTTCACCAAGCAGTCTCCACTCCAGGCATACTTGGAGCTGTCGGTTTATTGGCCGCCTTTGCTCAAATCGGAGTTGAACAGATGGTTTGGAAACCGATAAGCAAGGAATTGACTAACTATGCATTCAACCATCTCTATGCCAGCTATAAAGATCAAAGGGAGAATGGAATGGACCATGCAGGGGCTATGGATTCTGTATGGACAGAGAAGGGACCTTATTGGGCAGACTGGAAGAACGTCTTGGTTTATTACGATGAGCTTAACACCAAAGCAAAGCTAGGCTGGGAGCCGAATGTCTACAACGATTTGGTCGGAAAATATCTAGAAAGCCGTTATAAAACAGATAAGGATGAGGCCCTGGATCCTTGGGAGGTTCCTGTAACGAAGCCTGAGCATGCTATGGAGAACCTGTTCAGGGATGCACTTCATACTATAAAATTACAGAATATAAAAGATTTGAGTACCCTAACAGATTCATGTGTTCATGAGATGCCAGTCCAGGAGGGACCGAATTGTGGTCCGATTGATGATAAGAAACTTGACAAGATAGAATCTTATAACGCAGTGTATTATGTTGATTCAAATGGACTACTGCAGGGCCCCTATAAGGAGTATTATGATACTGAAAAGACGGAAATTAAAACGGAAGGGTGTTACCTAAATGGCAAAAAAAGCGGTCACTGGATCGGAATTTCTATCTATAAATATGAAGGAGATTACAAAGATGATATGAAGGAGGGCCATTGGGTTGAATATTATTCTGATGGTAATACGTTGTTTAGAGAGGGAGATTACAAAGATGACAAAAGGGAAGGCCATTGGATTTTTTATGATGACAATGGGAAAAAGGCAAGTGAAGGAGATTACAAAAATGATATGATGGAGGGCCATTGGATCGACAATATTCAAGGACACGTATCTGAAGGAGATTACAAAGATGATATGAGAGAGGGCCATTGGGTTAATTATTGCTTTGATGGTAAAACGGTAGAAAGTGAAGGAGACTACAAAGATGGCCAGTTAGAAGGCCGTTGGATTACTTACTCGTGCTATAGTGGAAAAGAGGAAAGTGAAGAAGAATATAAAAACGGTGAGAACATTTGAGCACCTAAAGTATAAGTATAATTAGCATTATATTCGCCATATGATATTCAAAGGAATTGACGCCTCAAGGATAATGATAGCCGTGTATGAGAAAGTGCAGCAGAGGCGCTCAAAGAACTGGGATGGCAAAGCTCTTCATGATGCAGCCTTTGCCAAAGCCAAGGAGCTGGAGTACACAGGCTGATCCCAGCTTCGAGCAGTATGTGTAACCTGTAATCCATCCCCTATTTTTTCGATATGCTTTAAATCACAAGGCATTATTATAAGATATCATTTCACCTCAAACCCAATGATGGTGCGCGGAGGATTGTAGAAGTTCTATTTGCGTTTGCTGATGCCGATTAATCGCTATCAGTGAATTGTAAACCAGATTTTGCCAAGACTATGTGAACGGGTAGTTAGGCCAAAGAGGATTTAGGCCGATTTGGGAAGGTTGTATAATGTGGTGCGTGTAAAGTGCATTTCTTTTAGAAAAGTCCTATGACATTTTCCTAAAATACTTTAAAAATGCCATAGAACTATTTCAGAAGAGCAGAGCAGCGAGCCCATAAAATCGATAATGCTGAATGAGATAAATGGGGCTGCGGGCCTGGCCAGTCTTCAAGCCCCATCACTCCGACTTAATTGCCCCCTCCTCCTTATGGCTGGCGTTCTTAAGAGAAAGAGATATCAAGTCCCAGGCAGGCCAGCGCCGACCCACAGCGCCCTAATAGGCTGGAGCCGATCACCGCGAAGTGACGGCCTGACCCTGCCCGAAGCTCGACATTAAACCGGGCTCGAAGGCAGGCACAAGCGCTGGAATCCACACAGCGTCCGTTTTGCCGGAACCCGTTCTCATGGGGCCATGGTGCTCGCCCTCTTGCCTTTGGTTTGACTTGTGCCGTTTCATGCCCCGACCGTGTATTAGCGTAAGATCTCCCGGCAGATTACTGCGCCAGTTACAGCGCGCAACTTTTTCAGCCCACCGAAATTTCAGCCTCACAGGCTCGTAGCCTAATGCAATGCCACGAAGGCATGCATATCCTTCATCAGAGCATCATCGGATACGTTAAGCCCACGGCACGCCCGCCACCCTATCAATGGCATGAAGCGGCAAACTGTCTATATAATCGTTATAGATATTTGCAGTTGGCGGTTGAGAGCCCGGATGAGCACAAATGCCTGGCAGGTTTCTTCGCTACTGCAATGGAAAGATCTATACCTACCCGCCGCGATACCCCGCATTGAATGGCTCTGCTGGAGATCAAGGGCATATCCAAGCAATTTTTCGCGGACGGAAAAGAGATGGTTGCCCTGCAAGATATCAACCTGAAGATAGAGGAGAATGAGTTCGTCTGCTTCATCGGCCCCTCCGGCTGCGGCAAGACCACACTGCTACGCATAATGGCAGGTCTGGAGGAGGCGACAGAAGGCACCGTCACTCTCGATGGCGAACCTATAAGGGGCCCGGGCCCGGAGAGAGGCATGGTCTTCCAGGAGTACTCGCTCTTTCCCTGGCGAACTGTCATCGATAACATCGTCTTCGGCCTGGAATTGAAGGGCATACCTTCCGCGAATCGTCTTGCCCAGGGCAGGCAGTATCTGCAAATGGTGGGCCTGGAGCGTTTTGAGACACGCTATCCGCATGAGCTGTCCGGGGGCATGAAGCAGCGGGTGGCCATCGCTCGCGCTCTGGTCAACCGCCCCAAGGCCCTGCTCATGGATGAGCCCTTTGGAGCCCTGGACGCCCAGACGCGCAACACCATGCAGTCCGAACTTCTGCGCATCTGGCAGGAGGAGAGAAAGACGGTGGTCTTTGTCACCCACAGCGTTGACGAGGCCATATACCTCGCGGATCGCATTGTGATCATGTCTGCCCGGCCGGGAAGAATAAAGGATATCATCGAGATCCCAATTCCGCGCCCCCGCAACAGAACCAGCTCTGAGGTCAATCTCATCAGGGATCGCATCCTCTGCGACCTCGTCTCTGAGATCGCGACCTGTTAGGATATCATTTTATATCGTCATAGACCACATACATCTTAGCCTGTTTTTCGCTGGTGAGATGGTTGGTCGGATCTAGGTGGATGGAACTCCCGCGCATCGTAGCGGTAGGTAGTGGCGTGATACTGGAGTTGCCCGAGATCTGCACCCGCTTGCGCCTTTCAGGGCGTGCTCTTATCATCACCGGTCCGCGTACCTTGGACGTGATGGGAAAAGCCATCTTTGAGCTCTTAGAGGGTGGCGGCTACCAGCCCGATACCCTCATTTGCAGCGCCTCCAAGCTGGAAGAGGTGGATCGCGCAGAACGTTTGGCGCGGGAGATGGGGGCAGGCTTTCTTATCGGCGCGGGAGGGGGCAGATCGATAGACATTGCCAAGCTCGCCTCGCTGGGGCTATGTGTGCCCTTTCTGTCTGTGCCCACAGCCGCTTCGCATGACGGCATCTGCTCCTCTCAGGCGTCTTTGACGGTCAACGGGGAGACCACTTCCATTAAAGCGCAATCTCCTCTGGCCATTGTTGCCGACAGCAAGATAATATCCCAGGCGCCGGCCAGGCTCCTGGCTGCCGGATGCGGCGACATCATCTCCAACTACACGGCCATATTGGACTGGCAACTGGCCCATCGCCTGCGAAATGAGGAGTACAGCGAATATGCCGCCGCCCTCTCCGGCATGACGGCGCGCATGATCGTTGAACTTGCCGCAGATATCCGCCCAGGCGTGGAGGAATCTGCCCGGATAGTAATCAAAGCCCTGATATCCAGCGGGGTGGCCATGAGCATAGCCGGGTCATCCCGTCCCGCCAGCGGCTCGGAGCACAAGTTCGCCCATGCCATGAACCGAATTGCCCCGGGAAGGGCTCTGCATGGTGAGCTTTGTGGTCTGGGCACTATTATGATGATGTATCTGCATGGCGGGGACTGGAAGATGATTAAAAGGGCTTTGGCAATGGTAGGCGCCCCTACCTCCGCCGCAGAGGCGGGTTTGGATGCGAATAGCGTGATATCCGCCCTGGTCAGTGCCCATGAGATTCGACCGGAACGCTATACCATTTTGGATACAGGCCTGAATAGAATGGCGGCGGCCAAGGCGGCAGAAGCTACAGGAATAATCTAAAATAATAATAATCATGAAAAAAGGAGCATGAACTATGTCCGAGGCATATACACAAATTACGTTGATTGGAACGAAACTTGCCAGCATTGGCATGGAGTTCACCTTCGTGGGCCCCACACCGGAATGCGAGACCTGTAAGCTTAGAAATACATGCATCAACCTGGAGCCGAGAAGGCGCTACAGAATATTGGGAACCCGGGGAGAGCTGGTTCACGAGTGCCCCATCCACGAGGCAGGAGTGCGAGCAGTGGAGGTAGCGGAGAGCCCTATAATCGCGGCCTTTGACGCCAGAAAGGCATTTCCCGGTTCCAAGATCGTCTTTGAAGCCATGAAATGCGATGATCCCGAATGCAGCATGTATGATATGTGCCACCCTTCCGGACTGAAGGATGGCGAAAGATGCACTATTGTGGATATTGTAGGCGAGGCTCCCGAGGATTGCCCGCTGGGAAATGTCTTGAAGCTGGTGGAGTTTCGTCGCTAGAGATGAAAACTATCACCTACTCCAAAAACATTTTTCTTCCTGTGACGGACCTCTGTAGAAATCGCTGCGGCTACTGCTCTTTTCGAAAGGAACTGAAAGATGCCCATTTGATTTCCCGATCAGAGGCTAAGCGTCTGCTGGAACAGGGCTTTTTTGCGGGCTGCAGCGAGGCGCTTTTCACTATGGGAGAGAGCCCCTGGTCCGTCTCGGGCTTTGAGAGCATCCTGGCCAATGCCGGCGTTGCTGATTTATTGGACTATTTGGTGGAGCTATGCGAGCTTGCCCTTGAGTTTGGACTGCTTCCCCATAGCAATGCCGGCCTGCTGGGGCAAGAAGATCTGCGGCGTTTGCAGCCGTATAACGCCTCCATGGGACTGATGCTGGAGACGACTGCCCTGCTGGATGCGCATGCCAGGTCGCCGGGAAAGAGGCCGGACATAAGGTTGCAGTACCTGGCCATGGCCGGCAGGCAACGTATCCCCTTCACCACTGGCATAATGGTCGGCATAGGCGAAAGCCGGCAGGACCGGGCGGAAGCGCTCAGCAAAATTGCCCATCTGCATAGAGCCTTCGGTCATATTCAGGAGGTCATCATCCAGCCACTGGATCCTAAATCGGGAACGGCTCTGGAGAATGCACCCCGGCCAGTGATGATGGATCTCTGCCGGACGGTAGAAGCGGCGCGCCGGATCCTTCCGCCTGATGTAGCCATCCAGGTTCCACCCAACCTGGTGGACCCGC
>JAPKYC010000266.1 GCA_026394505.1 Methanothrix sp. | reverse complement strand
CCTAACCTCCCGGATCAAGTAGGAGCATTACCTGGTCTATCTCAAATTTAAAGCCCTTATTTTGAAAAATAACCCCTATTAGCCCTGCTTACCGACAGGTTTTTATACTTTATGCGCCTACTTATATTGAGGCACATAATGAAACCCACCCGAAGAATCAAAGTGAAAAATGGGATCGAATATTATGACCCCAAACTCGAACAAACCGAGAAGCAGACCCTTCTAAGCAGGCTGTACGATATTCGCGAAGAGTTGCTCAAGGTGCACTTGAATAAGAACAGCAACCCGTATGCAGTTTTCAAAGAGAAAGCGCACGGATTTGGAAACTTTTTTGATTGGCATGTGATCGATAATCGCTTTGATGTTGCAATTAAGCAAAATGCGGTCGCTCAGAGAATGAACAAAATGGGCAAGTACATTATGTTTTACTCGGGGGACTTCGACTGGATGAAGTGCCTTTCGCTTTATCGAGAACGCGATGAAATTGAAAAGAGCTTCAAGGCTTTGAAAAATGAACTTGATATCCTTCCTTTGAATACTCACAGCGACAAGACAACAAAAGGATTCATTTTCATCGCTTTCTTGAGTCTTATTATCAGGTCACGATTAATAAATAAGATGAGGGAAGCAAAGATACTAGATAAATATTCGGTTGAACTTTTGCTTCTGCAATTGGAGAAATTTAGAAAAATTTCTCTAGCGGACGGACAGATAATTGACGCTGAAATGACAAAAGAACAGAGGGAAATTATTCAGGCGCTAAACTTGTGCGCCTGAACTTTCTGGAGGTTAGGTATAAAACTGTGACCTTTGACGCTTGAGCGAAAGCACTTTCAAGGCCTGCTTGGTCTTGCCTGCCCACAGGCTTCATAAACTACCGCCGCTCTATATCCAATCGGCCCGGAGTCCCATGCTACTCCCCTTCAATTAGCTAGCATGCCGAGAGGCTGGTGGGGGCATGTCTGGCGATGTTCGGGTCTGGAATGAATTTAGCCCAACGCGGGGGATGGTGGGAAAGAGGGATCATCCCAAGATGGACCTGTAATATACTCTTATTATCCGAGGCAAGTTCTCGGCACCAAATGATTGCGAAGATATGCTGCTTTGACCGATTCAACAATGCATCCAAAACTATTAATCTCCGGCGCGTTTCCTCATAAATATAAGCGGATGATTGATATGAATGATGCATGCATGCTGACCGCCGAAGAGCCCTTCGATGTCACTGAAGAAGAAATTATTGAGCCTATTGAAGAAGAAGAGACACAGCTAAACCTTCCGCAAGAAAAGCGCAGAGTATACAGTGACAAAAACGATCGTAGTATCTTTGAATTATATCGCAGATTTCAACGTGGAGATCTGAATCTTGATCCTGAATTTCAAAGAAATTATGTGTGGGACGATAAGAGAGCTAGTCTGTTGGTCGAATCAGTTCTATTAGAAATACCGATCCCAGTTATTTACTTAGCAGAGGAGATAGATGGCAAGTTTACTATAATTGATGGGCAACAGAGACTTCGTTCGTTTTTTAGGTTTATTTATTCGAATACCCCGATGCTTGCATCGGGGATGGTCATGAAAACCGACTTAACCTGAGAAGCATATCTTTCAAAAATGGTTGAACTTGAACGTGCGAATCATTGTGTCTATAAAATTCGCTATCATATGGTTCTTTGTGTTAAGTATAGAAAAAAAATGCTTTATGATTCGGATAAAATAGAGTTCATAAAATTCATATGTTCTGAAATTGAGCAACGCTATTCAATAGTGTTTGATACAATTGGCACTGATGGCGATCATCTGCATGTCTTTGTTGGTGCTCCTCCAAAATATTCGCCCTCTAAAGTTATGCAAATTATAAAAAGCATACTTGCAAGGGAATTATTCAAGCGATATCCTGAAATCAAGAAACAGCTTTGGGGCGGACATTTTTGGAGTGAAGGTGGGTATGTTGGCACAGTTGGTGATGATGTAACATCAAAGATAGTTAGAGAGTATATCAATAAGCAGG